>NZ_JBQVNP010000001.1:0-164772 GCF_052436255.1 Roseateles sp.
GGCCAGGCGTGGCGCCTCAGCGGCGGCGCCGCGCCACGAGCTGCGCCAGGCCGCCGATCAACAGCGCCGCGCTGGCCGGCTCGGGCACCGGGGTGGTGTGCAGGTCGAGCTGGAAGAACGCGCCCGCGCCCACCTGCAGGCCGCGCATGTCGACCTTGAGGCTGTGCTCGCCGAAGTTGATGCGCGAGGCGTCGAGGCCCGCGATGTTGGTCGACAGCTGTACGCCCGAGATGACGGTGGCGTCGTCGTAGAGCGAGGTGAACTGGAACCGGTTGTGCTGCACGTCCAGAAAGCCGGTGCCGGTGCCTGCATAGCTGTAGCGGATGGCGTTGGCGCTGAAGTCCAGGCTCTGGGTCGACGCGGTCAGCACCTTGCACAGGTCAGCGCCGCTGCCGCAGCTGAGTTCGACGCCGGTGCCCACCACGACCTTGTCCAGCGTGTTGATCGTGTCCGCCTTGTCCACGAGGTGGTAGTGAACGTTGACCGTCGAGTCCAGCAGGCTTGCGGCACTGGCCAGCGAGGGCAGCAGGGCGGCCACGGCAAGAAGCTTCTTCATTCGCGTCTCCAACGATGAGGTGGCGCGACTCTAGGCAGGCACTTCCTCGTCGCAAGCCCCTAGCTTTGCCGAATCGGTGTACCAAGTAACCGCAAAACCTCCCTCACCGCCTGGGCGCGGTCCTGCGGGTTGCTGAGAACTTTTTCAACGCGCAACTTCTCGTTACCCACCAGCTTGATGTTGCGGTTCTTCTGCACCAGCTCGATCACGCGCATCGGGTCGATGGGCGGGTCCTTGCGGAAGTTGATGTTGATCAGCGTGGGCGCCGCGTCGATCTTGCTGACGCCGTAGGGCTTGGCGAGCACGCGCAGGCGGTGGGTGTCGAACAGGGTCTGGCCCTGCATGGGCAGCTTGCCGAAGCGGTCGGTGATCTCCTCGAGCATGGCGTCGATCTGCTCGTTCTTCTCGGCCGTGGCCAGGCGCTTGTAGAGGCTCAGGCGGACCTGCACATCGCCGCAGTAGGCGTCGGGCAGCAGGGCGGGCGCGTGCAGGTTGATCTCGGTGGTGGCGGCAAAGGGCGACAGCAGATCGGGCTCGCGGCCGGCCTTCAGCGAGCGCACCGCTTCGCTGAGCATGTCGTTGTAGAGCTGGAAGCCGACTTCCATCATGTTGCCGCTCTGGTGCTCGCCGAGCATCTCGCCGGCGCCGCGGATCTCCAGGTCGTGCATGGCCAGGTAGAAGCCCGAGCCCAGTTCCTCCATCGCCTGGATGGCGTCCAGGCGCTGCAGGGCCTGTTTGGTCAGGCCCTGCATGTCGGGCACCATCAGATAGGCATAGGCCTGGTGGTGGCTGCGGCCGACGCGGCCGCGCAGCTGGTGCAGCTGGGCCAGGCCGAACTTGTCGGCGCGGGCAATGATGATGGTGTTGGCGCTGGGCACGTCGATGCCGGTCTCGATGATGGTCGAGCACAGCAGCAGGTTGTGCTTGCCCTGCACGAACTCGCGCATGACGCGCTCCAGCTCGCGCTCGGGCATCTGGCCGTGGGCGATGACGATGCGCGCCTCCGGCACCAGCTCCTCCAGCTTTTGCCGGCGGTTCTCGATGGTGTCGACCTCGTTGTGCAGGAAGTAGACCTGGCCGCCACGCTTCAACTCACGCAGCACGGCCTCGCGGATGGTGCCGCTGCTCTCGGCGCGCACAAAGGTCTTGATGGCCAGGCGGCGCTGCGGCGCGGTGGCGATGACGGAGAGATCCCGCAGGCCTTCCAGCGCCATGCCCAGGGTGCGCGGGATCGGCGTGGCGGTCAGCGTCAGCACGTCCACCTCGGCCCGCATGGCCTTCATCGCCTCCTTGTGGCGCACGCCGAAGCGGTGTTCCTCGTCGATGACGAGCAGGCCGAGGCGGTTGAACTTGACTTCGGCGGACAACAGCTTGTGCGTGCCGACGACGATGTCCAGCGTGCCGTCGGCAATGCCCTCCATCGCCACCTTGATTTCCTTGGCCGAGCGGAAGCGGCTCATCTCCGCCACCTTGACGGGCCAGGCGCCGAAGCGGTCGACGATGTTCTGGTAGTGCTGCTCGGCCAGCAGCGTGGTCGGCGCCAGGATGGCGACCTGCTTGCCGCCCATGACGGCGACGAAGGCCGCGCGCAGCGCCACCTCGGTCTTGCCAAAACCCACGTCGCCGCAGACCAGGCGGTCCATCGGCTTGGGCGAAATCATGTCCTGGATGACGGCGTGGATGGCGGCGCGCTGGTCGGGCGTCTCCTCGAAGCCGAAGGATGCGGCAAAGGCCTCGTAGTCGTGGCCTGAGTACCTGAAGGCATGGCCCTCGCGCGCAGCGCGGCGGGCGTAGAGGTTGAGCAGCTCGGCCGCCGTGTCGCGCACCTGCTCGGCGGCCTTGCGCTTGGCCTTCTCCCACTGGCCGGAGCCGAGCTTGTGCAGCGGTGCTTCTTCGGCCGACACGCCGGTGTAGCGGCCGATCAGGTGCAGCTGGGCCACGGGCACGTAAAGCGTGGCCTTGTCGGCGTATTCCAGATGCAGGAACTCGCTGCTGCCGTCGCCCACGTCGATGTTGACCAGCCCCTGGTAGCGCCCGATGCCGTGGTTGATGTGCACGACCGGGTCGCCCACCTTCAGCTCCGACAGGTCCTTGATCAGCGCGTTGACGTCGCTGACCTGCTCCTGCTTGCGCCGCCGCCGGGTCGTCGGCATGGTCGCGAACAGCTCGGTCTCGGTGAAGAGCTGAACCGGCTGCTGCCCGTCGTTCCAGAAGAAGCCGGTCGCCAGCGGCGCCGCGGTGATCGCGTATTTCTCGTCACCGGCCAGGAACTCGGCCAGGTCCTTGACCGAGGGCGGTTCGATCTTGCTGTCGCGCAGCTGCTCCAGCAGGCTCTCGCGCCGGCCTTCGCTTTCGGCCAGCAGCAGCACGCGGTGCGGCGTGGCCTTCAAGTGGGCGGCCAGGCGGGCCAGCGGCTCCTGCACGCCGCGCTCGACGCTGATGTCGGGCAGCGGCCGGGCGAAGTCGACGGGCTCCGTGCCACGCACCGACAGCACGGCATGCGGCTTGGTCAGGCCGAAGAAGTCCTCGACCGTCAGGAAGAGCTCGCTAGGTGCCAGCAGCGGCCGCTCGGGGTCGTGCTGCAGGAAGCGGTGGCGCTCGCGCGTGTCCGTCCAGAAGCGCTGGATGGCCTCATCCACCTCGCCGTGCAGGGCCAGGCCCGCAGGTTCAAGCCCCCAGTTCGCGGCTTCGCCGCTCCGACCCCCCGAGGGGGCTGCGTCACCTTGGGGCGGCCCGGCGGTGCCGCCGCCGAGGTAGTCGAAGATGGTGGCCGTCTGCTCGAAGAAGATCGGCAGGTAGTACTCGATGCCGCCGCTTGCCAGCCCTTCGCCGATGTCGCGGTAGATGCGCGCCTTGCTCGGGTCGCCGTCCATCTTCTCGCGCCAGCGCTCGCGGAACTTCTTGCGCGCGGCGTCGTCCATCGGGAACTCGCGGCCCGGCAGCAGGCGCACCTCGGGCACGGGATAGAGGCTGCGCTGGGTGTCGGGGTCGAAGGTGCGGATGGAGTCCACCTCGTCGCCGAACAGGTCCACGCGGTAAGGCACGTTGGAGCCCATCGGGAACAGGTCGATCAGGCCGCCGCGCACGGCGTACTCGCCCGGCTGCACGACCTGGCTGACATTGGTGTAGCCAGCCAGCGTGAGTTGCGAGCGCAGCGAGGCTTCGTCCAGCCGCTGCTTTTGTTTGAAGTTGAAGGTCGTGCCCGCCAGGAAGCCCGGCGGCGGGAGCCGGGTGAGCGCCGTCGACGCCGGCATCAGCACGACATCAATGCTCTTGCTCTTGCGCGACTGCAGAAGTTCCCACAGCGTGGCCAGGCGCTCGGAGATCAGGTCCTGGTGCGGGCTGAAGCTGTCGTAGGGCAGGGTCTCCCAGTCGGGGAAGACGGCGACCTTGAGTTCGGGCGCGAAGAACTTCAGCTCGTCTTCCAGCCGCTGCGTGTCGCCGGGCTCGGCGGTGAAGATGGCGGCCATGCGGCCGGCGTCGCGCTGCTGCTGCACGAAGCGCGCGAGCAGCAGGGCGTCGGCGGAGCCGACCGGGCGGGAGTGGGTGAACTTCTTGCCCGGCGCAATGGCCGGCAGCGAGGGCAGCGTCATGGGGGCTCTACAAACGACAACAGCCCCAAAGCGGGGCTTGACCGGATTCTAGGGACGCCATGTCCTTTGGACTGTCGGCAGAGGCCTCGCTAGCATCGCGACCTTCACACCGGAGATTCCATGCGCCGTCGTCACGCCCTGAGCCTGCTGGCCGTCAGCCTGTCACTCAGCCTGCCCGCCTGGGCCGCCCCTTCTGAAAGCCAACGCTTCCACCAATGGCTGGACGCCCAGTGGGAGCTGGTGCTGCAGCGCCAGCCCATCCTGGCCACATCATTGGGCGACCCGCGCTACAACGACCGCCTCGTCGACACCACGACCGCGGCCTACCGCGCCCAGGCCCGGCGCGAGCTGCAGGCCCAGCTGAAGGCGCTGGCCGGCTTCGACAAGGCCAAGCTGGCGCCCAAGGACCGCATCTCCTACGCCATTCTCAAGCTCGACCTGGAACAGAACCTGGCGGGCGAGCGCTTCCCCGAGTGGATGCAGCCCATCAGCCAGATCGGCGGCCTGCCCAACTTCCTGGCGCAGATGGGCACGGGCCAGTCCATCCAGCCCTTCAAGACGACCAAGGACTACGACGACTGGCTCAAGCGCCTGGCCCTGGCCGTGCCCGTCTTCGACGGCAGCATCGCCAATATGCGCGAAGGCCTGAAGGCCGGTGTCGTGCAGCCGCGCGCGGTGATGGACAAGGTGGTGCCCCAGCTGACGGCGCTGGCCGTCGCCGACCCCGAGCAGAGCCTGTTCTGGGGCCCGGTCAAGAACTTCCCCGCGGCCGTGCCGGCCGCCCACCGCGAGCGCATCACGGCCGAGATGCGCAAGCTGCTGGCAGGCCGGGTGCTGCCCGCCTATGCGCGGCTGCTGGCCTTCGTGCGCGACGAGTACACGCCCAAGGCGCGCGCCAGCACGGCCTGGTCGCTGCTGCCGGACGGCAAGGCCTGGTATGCCCACCGTGTGCGCCAGTCCACCACCGTCGCGCTGACGCCGGACGAGATCCACGCCATCGGCCTGAAGGAGGTGGCGCGCATCCTCGGCGAGATGGAGGGCGTGCGAAAGCAGGTCGGCTTCCAGGGGGATCTCAAGGCCTTCTTCAAGCACCTGCAAGACGACCCCAAGTACTACTACACCAAGCCCGAGGATCTGCTGGCCGGCTACCGCGACCTGCAGACGAAGATCAACGCGCTGACGCCCAAGCTCTTCGACATCGCGCCCAAGGCCGACTACGAGGTGCGCGAGGTCGAGGCCTTCCGCGCCGAGAGTGCGGCGGGCGCGTCCTACCAGAGCCCGTCGACCGATGGCTCGCGGCCCGGGGTGTTCTATGTGAACACCTTCAACCTCAAGGCCCAGCCCATCTTCGGCATGGAGACGCTGTCGCTGCACGAAGCCTCGCCCGGCCATCACTTTCAGGTCACCATCGCGCAGGAAGACCAGGACCTGCCCAAGTTCCGCCGCTACGGTTCGTCCTATGTCGCCTATGTCGAAGGCTGGGCGCTGTATGCCGAGAGCCTGGGCAAGGAGCTGGGTCTCTTCACCGATCCGCTGCAGTGGTATGGGCGGCTCTCCGACGAGCAGCTGCGCGCCATGCGGCTGGTGGTGGACACCGGGCTGCACCACAAGGGTTGGACCCGCGAGCAGGCCATCCGATACATGCTGGACAACTCTTCCATGGCCGAGAGCGACGTCGTCTCCGAGGTCGAGCGCTACATCGTCTGGCCGGGCCAGGCGCTGGGCTACAAGATCGGCGAGCTGGAGATCACCAAGTTGCGCGCCCAAGCCGCAGAAGCGCTGGGCGACAAGTTCGACATCAAGGGCTTCCACCGTGTCGTGCTGACGGCGGGGCAGGTGCCGTTGCCGGTGCTCAGGGAGCTGGTCGTGGAGTGGGTCAAGTCCGCCCGCTGACTTGGCCCAGAGGCTTGAAGTGGCCTTGAAGCTGGGTGGCGGCGTGCCATCTTGAGCGCTGGTGCCCGTGGCGCATCGCGTGAGGCGCCGGCGTCGGCAGACGCGGTGCCGACCAGACTGCCCACTTCGGCCGGCGCCATCGGCACCAAGCCCAGCCCATAACGTTCCGTTAATGTCCGCCCCTCATTCTTTTGGGCAATGGAGGCGCCATGCGGATCTTGCTGGTGGAAGATGATGAGCTGATTGCGCAGGGCTTGCTGGCCGGTCTGCGCGTGCACGGCATGACGGTGGACCAGGTCGCCACGGCGGCCCATGCCGAAGCTGCCCTGGCGACGCTCGCCTGTGACGCTGTCGTCCTGGATCTCGGCCTGCCGGATGAAGACGGGCTCACATTGCTGCGGCGGCTGCGCGCCGGCGGCTGCGCCACGCCCGTGCTGATCCTGAGTGCGCGCGACGCCGTGCCTGACAGGGTGGCGGGCTTGCAGTGCGGGGCCGACGACTATCTCCTCAAGCCCTTCGACCTGAGCGAGCTGGTGGCGCGCCTGCATGCGCTGGCGCGGCGGGCTGCAGGCCGTTGCGTCGACGTCATCGAGCGCGGCGCCCTGCGCGTCATGCCCAGCCTGGGCGAGGTGATGATGCATGGCCGCGTGGTGCCGCTGCCGCGTCGCGAGCTGGCACTGCTGAGCGCCCTGCTCAATGCGCGTGGTCGCATCCTCAGCGTGGAGCAGTTGAAGGGCCTGCTGTACGACTTCAACGACGAGATCGAGAGCAACGCCGTCAACGTGCACATCCACCACCTGCGGCGCAAGCTGGACGCGGGCTTGATCGAGACGGTGCGTGGCGTCGGCTACCGCATTGCGGTGGGCATGGCATGAGCCTGCGCATCCGGCTGCTGTTGATGATCGGCGGCGCGCTGGTCCTGCTGTGGGGTGCCGTCGCCTTCTGGCTGCATGGCGACAGCGAACGGCAGATGCAGCGCATGCTGGACGACCGCCTCGTCACGGCAGCCTACATGGTGTCCGATCTGGTGACGCAGAACCCGTCGTTGTGGACGGCGAGCGCCGGCCCCCGGCCCGCGCTGCAGCCGGTGCTGTCGCTGACCGGGCCCCTGGCATGCCAAGTCAGCAGCGCGCGCGGCGAGATCCTCGTGCGCACGGCCGGCGCCTCCGGCGCGCTGCTCGACGGCGCCGCCGCCGGCTTTGCGTTCAAGTCCATCGAGGGTCTGACCTGGCGCACGTACACCGTCAACACGCAGGGCCTGGCGATCACCACCGCCGAGCGAGTCGCGGAGCGCTCGACGCTGCTGAAGAGCGTTGTGCTGGCCGCCGTGGCGCCGTTCGGCGCGGCGCTGCTGGGCGGGCTGCTGGTGCTGTGGTGGGGGGTCGGCAAGGCGCTGCAGCCGCTGGAGCGCTTGCGCGGCGAGCTGGCCGCACGTGCCATCGACGAGTTGGCCCCGGTTGCCGCCGGCGGGCGCCCGCGCGAGCTGCGGCCCTTCGTCGACACCGTCAACGAGATGCTGGCCCGCATCCGCGCCACGGTGCAGCGCGAGCGCCGCTTCACCAGCGACGCCGCGCACGAACTACGCACGCCGCTGACCGCCATCAAGGTGCACCTTCAGGTACTGCGCTTGTCCGAGGGCGACGATGCGTTGCGCGCACTGGACCATGCCGACGAGGGCGTGGCGCGCCTGCAGGCTGCGTTGAGCCAGTTGCTCATGCTGTCGCAGCTGGAAGCGCATGCCGGCGCGGACGGCCCGGGTCACACCGCGGTTGCCGACGTGGTGGCACTGGCGGTGCGCGACTGCGCGCCGGCGGGCGACCTGCGGCTGCAGGTCTTCAACCGCTGCGAAGAGGCTGCTGTCGCCGTGCCTGAAGCCCTGGCCGTCACCGCGCTGCGCAACCTGCTGGACAACGCCTGCCGCCACACGCCCGCCGATGGCTGCATCCGGCTGCATGTCGACTGCCTGGGCGGCAACGTGCGCATGACGGTGGCGGACACCGGCCCCGGGCTGGACGACGAAGGCCTGGCCACGGCCACCGAGCGCTTCTGGCGGCGTGGCACGGGTACCGGCAGCGGCCTGGGCCTGTCGATCACGCAGGCGGTGTGCGAGCGCTTCGGCGGGTCTCTCACGCTGGAGCGCTCGGACGAGGGCGGGCTGCTGGCCACCGTCAGCTTGCCGCAGGCAGTGATCAGCAACGACGAGGAGACGCAATGCTTTATCCCATCACCGTGAACGGACAACCGCGGCAGCCCGACGTGGAAGCGGACACGCCGCTGCTCTGGGTGCTGCGCGACACGCTCGGCCTGACCGGCACCAAGTTCGGCTGCGGTGCCGGCTTGTGCGGCGCCTGCACGGTTCAGCTGGATGGGCAGGCCGCACGCAGCTGCACGGTGCCGATCAGCGCGGTGGGCACTGCCCGCGTGGCCACCATTGAGGGCTTGTCGCCGGACCGCTCGCACCGGCTCCAGCAGGCGTGGATCGCTGAGCAGGTGCCGCAATGCGGCTACTGCCAGTCCGGCATGCTGATGGCCGCCGATGCGTTGCTGAAGGCCACATCCCGGCCGAGCGACGCGGACATCGACGCCGCCATGACCAACCTGTGCCGCTGCGGCACCTACAGCCGCGTGCGGCGCGCGATCAAGCGGGCCGCCGGCCTGCCGGTGGAGGCAGCATGAGCGCCGCGCCGGGCCGTCCCAGGCAAGCTCGCTCCCGCTTGGCGGGACCGGCCACACGTCGAAGGGGGCCCCGATGAGCGTCATCCAACTGCGGCGGCGGTGCCTTCTGCAAGGTGGCCTGGCGGGCGGCTTGATGGTGGCCGTCGCCCCGCTGCGCGCGAGTGCAACTGCCGGTGATGCAGGCGGGCAGGAGCTGCAAGGCTGGGTGCGCATCACCCGCGATGGCTCGGTGACGGTGCTGTCCAATACCAGCGAGATCGGGCAGGGCACCGGTACGGCCATCGCGCAGATCCTGGCCGACGAGCTGGACCTGGACTGGCGCCGCGTGAGCCTGGCGATGGCGCCGCTGGAGAAGCGCTACTTCAACCCCCACTGGGAGGAGTACGGCACCTACGGCAGCGGCGGTGTGGCCTACCAGATGGAGCCGCTGCGGCGTGCCGGCGCGCAGGCGCGCGCCATGCTGGTCGCCGCAGCTGCCGGCCAGTGGCAGGTGGCCGCCAGCGAGTGCGACACGAGCAGCGGCGAGGTCGTCCACCCTGCCAGCGGCCGCCGCACGGCCTACGGCCAGTTGGTGGAGCTGGCCGCGCGCCAGCCGGTGCCGGCGGATGCACCGCTGATGCCGCGCGAGCGCCTGCGCTACATCGGCCGGGACATGCCCCGCCTGGACATCCCGGCCAAGACCGATGGCAGCGCCGTCTTCGGGGTCGATGTGCGCATGCGCGGGCTGCTGAGTGCGGCCATCGTGCAGTGCCCGGTATTTGGCGGCCGGCTGGCCGGCGTGGACAGCGCGCCCGTGCTGCGCATGCCCGGCGTGCGCCAGGTGGTGCTGCTGGACGACGCCGTCGCGGTCGTGGCCGACTCCTACTGGCGCGCGCAGAAGGCCGCGGACGCGCTGCAGCCGCGCTGGGACCTGCGACGTGCCCGGCGGCCGGACAGCGCCCGCTACATGGCCGCGCTGCGCAAGGCGGTGCGCGGCGAGGGCGCCACCTTCTTGCCTGCGAACACCAGCGCCGCGCAGGTGAAGGCGCGCTACGCGCAGGCGGCGCGGCGCGTGCGGCGCTCGGTGGAACGTACCTACGCCGTGCCCTTCCTGGCGCACGCGACGCTGGAGCCCATGAACGCGACGGCCCGGGTCTGCGAGGGCAGCGCGGAGCTGTGGGTGCCGACCCAGTCGCAGACCGGCACGCAGAACGCGGTGGCCGCCCTGCTCGGCCTGCCGGTGACGGCGGTCACCGTGCATACGACGTTGGCGGGCGGCGGCTTCGGGCGGCGCATGGAGCTGGACTTCGCGCTGCAGGCCACCCGCATCGCCCAGGCATGCGGCGCGCCCGTCAAGCTGATCTGGAGCCGCGCACAGGACCTGCAGCACGACTTCTACCGCCCCGCCGCCGTGGTCCGGGTGACGGCCGGCCTGGACGGCGCCGGTATGCCGGTGGCTCTGCGGGTGGACTCCGCCTGCGAGTCCATCCTGCAGCATTCGCGGCTGGGCGAGTGGCGCGAGTACGCCCGCCCGGTGGACAACAGCGCAGCGGGCGACCTGCCCGATTACTACCGGTTCGCGGCCATCCAGATGCAGATCACTACGGTCGACGTGGGTGTGCCGGTCGGCTTCTGGCGCGCAGTGGCGGCGACGCAGAACGTGTTTGCCTACGAGTGCCTGATGGACGAACTGGCCCAGGGCGCGCGCATGGACGCGCTCGCCTATCGCCGCGCGCTGCTGCCGCCGGATGGCCGTGAGCGGCGCGTGCTGGACCTGCTGGCCGAGCGCTCGGCCTGGCAGCGCGGGCCGGCGCCGGGGCGGCACCGCGGCATGGCGTTTTCCCGTGCCAACGGCAGCCTCGTCGGCCATGTGGTGGAGCTGTCCGTGGACGCCGGCCGCAAGGTGCAGCTGCACCAGGTGTGGACCGTCATCGACTGCGGCATCGCGGTCAACCCGCACAACGTCCGCGCCCAGGTGGAGGGCTGCATCGTGTTCGCGCTGTCGGCGGCGTTCCATGGCGAGATCACGCTGCGCGGTGGTGCGGTGCAGCAGTCCAACTTCCACGACTACCGGCTGCTCGGGCTGGCAGCCACGCCGAAGATGGATGTGCAGATCGTCGAGAACCAGGAGAAGCCCGGCGGCGCCGGCGAGGAGGCCGTGGGCGGCCTGGCGCCGGCGCTGGTGAACGCCCTGTTCGCCGCCACGGGCCAGCGCATCAGGGAGCTGCCGCTGTCGTGTTCGGGCTTCTCGATCTGATCAGCCTTTGCCGCCGCCTGGCAGCGCCTCCCTCGGTTGCCTGTCGGCCGGCGCCCTGCCGCCAACTGCGCCGTCGGCTCGAACGTGTTGACCGCGGCGGTTCACTCCGTCAGGCGTGAATCCTCACCACGCGCGCCGGTCTGCCCAAGGCCTCACGGGCACGCAGCTGGCCGCAGCCGCCTTCGACATCCTGCCCGGCCGAGTCGCGCAGCTTGGTCAGCACGCCGCGACCGCACAGCTGGGCCGCGATGGCCCGCGCGCGCTCCCAGCTCGGCCGCGTGTAGGGCAGGCCGGGGGCGCTGTTGAACGGGATCATGTTCAACAGGCCGTAGCGGCCCTTGAGCAGGCGCACGATGCCGTCCAGCTCCTCGGGCCCGTCGTTGACGCCGTCCAGCAGCGTCCATTGGTATTGGGTCGGGTAGCCGCTGGCGCGGGCATAGGCATCCGCTGCCTCGACCAGTTGCTCGGGCGACAGCCGTGGCGCCCGCGGCAGCAGGTGCTCGCGCTTCGCGGCGTCTGTCGTGTGCAGGGACAGCGCCAGTGCCGGGCGCACCGGGGCCGCATGCAAGGCTGCGAAGGCACGTTCGTCGCCCACGGTGGAGAACACCAGCTGCTTGTGCGCGAAGCCGCCTTCGTGGCCCAGCAACGTGATTGCGTCCAGCACATTGACCAGGTTGTGAGCCGGCTCGCCCATGCCCATGAACACGACCTTCTTCAGCCTGGGGTTCTTGCGTCGCGCCATGACGACCTGCGCCACGATCTCCGCGCTGCCGACCTGCCGTATCAACCCGCCTACGCCCGTCATGCAGAACTGGCAGCCCACCGCGCAGCCGACCTGGCTGGACACGCAGACGCCGTCGCGCGGCAGCAGCACCGTCTCCACGGTCTGGCCGTCGTGCAAGCCCAGCAGCAGCCGCGCCGACTGGCCATCGCTGCCGGCATGCTCGCTGCGCAGTGCCAGCAGCCCGTCCAGCTCCGCCATCAGGCCCGGCAGCGCCTGCATGACGCCCTTGGGCAGCCAGCCCTGCAGCGGCCGCTTGCCGCCTTCGATGGGCAGCGCTTGCACCCAATGGCGCAGCACGCGGCTTTCATGGGCGGGCTTGGCGCCAAGAGCGCGCAGGCGCAGGCGCAGGTCGGGGATCAGCATGGTGGGGCCGATTGTCCGTCCGCCCGCGCCGAGAATGCCGCCATGAGCCCAGCCCGCTTCTTCGCCCTCGTCCCCGCCGCTGGCATCGGCGCGCGCTCCGGCGCCGGCATGCCCAAGCAGTACGTCGAGATCGCCGGCCGGCCCATGCTGGCGCACACGCTGGCGGCACTGGCGGCCGTGCCGCGCATCACGCAGACACTGGTGGTGCTGTCGCCGGATGACGACCGCTTCGAGGCGGCGCTCCCCGGGCATGCCGGCTGGGTGGCGCGGGTCGGCGGTGCCAGTCGCGCGCAAAGCGTGCTGGGTGGATTGGCAGAGTTGCGCCGCCATGGCGCGGCGCAAGAAGACTGGGTGCTGGTGCACGATGCCGCTCGCTGTCTGCTGCAGCCGGCCTGGGTCGATGCGCTGATCGATGCCTGTGCCGGCGACGCCGTCGGCGGGCTGCTGGCCCAGCCGGTCGCGGACACGCTCAAGGCCTGTGACGCCCAGGGACGCGTCAGCGCCACCGTCGACCGCCAGGGCAAGTGGGCCGCGCAGACACCGCAGATGTTCCGCCTCGGTCTGGTGGAGCGAGCGCTCGCGGCGATGGGCCGAGCGGCCACCGACGAGGCCAGCGCCGTCGAGGCCCTGGGGCTGGCGCCACGGCTGGTGCGCGCGCCGATGGCCAACTTCAAGGTCACGTGGCCTGAGGACTTCGCGCTGGCGGAACGCTGGCTCACGGCCCCAGCCGGAGCTCGAGGTCTTCGCCGCTGAGGAAGTCGCCGTTGGCCGGCACCTCGACAGCACGCTCAAGCGCCCCTTGCAGCTTCAGCTTGGCCGCCTGCTCCGGCGCGACGCGCAGCCGCAGCGGGCCGGGCGTGACCTGATGGAAGAGGTAGTAGCCATCGGCCGCGCTGGTTGTCGTGGCGATAACCCGGCCGCTGCCGTCCACAAGCTCCAGGCGTGCGTCGCCAATGCCGCGCCGCTTGCCGCCGGTCTCCAGCAGATAGACGGTGCCCTCGACTTCCGAGGTCATGATGACCGGGAATTCGAGCGGCTCGACGCGGCCGGGCCGCGGCAGCACCCGCACGCCCGGCACCAGGGGCTTCCACTGCGGGTCCTCCAGCGTCGTCGGGTCCAGCGCGATGTCGGCATAGCGGCCGGGGGCCAGGCGGCTCAGCAGCGCGACGCCGTCGGCGCCGGTGTGGCGCGGGTGCCTGCCGCCGCCGTTCAGGACGAAGCCGGCGTTGGGCACAACCTCCTCGCCGGCCTCGTAGACGCCATTCATGTTGCGGTCGACAAACGCGCGCGCCGACACCGCGCCGCTGCCGGCCAGCGGCTGGCCGTCAAGCTGCCAGCGGCCGTTGCGCGGGTCGCGGTCCAGCGCGACAAAGAGCTGCAGGCCAAGAGCCAGCTCGCGCTGGCTGGAGTAGCTCGCGCTCAGGGCCAGCCCGAAGCTGCCGAGGTTCTTGCTGAAGCCGGCGGACAGCAGCGTCAGGCCTGAATCCATGCTGCGCAGAAGCCCGGCGCTGAGCTGGTAGCCCTTGGCCAGGTTGCGGTCGGCGCTGATGGTGACGGCCTGCACGCTGGCGCCGGGTTGAAGCCGGTAGTTGACCTGCGCGTTCAGGCCGGTGTCGGCAACGCGCCGGCTCAGCTGCAGGGCGCCGTCCATGCCGGTGAAATCGCCGTTGAGCTGCCAGCGCAGGCTGTTGGACAGGGCCGTTCCTCGCACCATGAGGGAGGTGCGCAGGCTCAGCTGGACCTGGCTGGGCGCGCCATCCAGGGTCTGGCGCAGTGCGCTGAAGTCGAGCATGAGGTGTGGCAACGGGCCCAGCCGCACGCCACCCCGCAGGCGCAGCTCATCGCGCTGGCGGGCGCCACCGGCCACGTCGGCGAACGGGTCGCTGGCGAACCCGCCTTGCCGCCGGGTGTGCAGCAGGTCCAGCGCAAAGGCGCCCAGGCGCGTCTTCAGGCCCACCTCGCCCAGGGCGCCGCCACTGCGCATGGTGACGAGCTGCCCGCTGAGGATCAGCGTGTCCAGATAGGCCAACAGGCCGAGCTGGGCGTAGTCGAGCGGCTCGGCGGCCAGGCCGTTGACCAGCCGTGGCCGGCGCACGAGGCCCAGCTTGCCGGTCAGTTTGTTGCCGAGCCCGATGTCGGCCTGCGCCACGCCGCGCACCGAACCGTCATCGGCCACCTGGGCGGCCAGCGTGTAGACGACGTCACCCGGCTTCAGGCTGGCCTGGTCGAGCAGGAAACTCTGCTTCTCGACGCGCAGCTGACCCAGCGGCCCGTGGAAGACGAGGCGGAACTCGTTGGGACCAAAGGACAGCGGCAGGTCGTCGAAGGCGTACTGCCCGTCGGCTCGCGAGGACTGGTAGGCCAGCAACTGGTCGTTGTAGTACAGCGTCACGTCCCAGCCCGGCGGCAGGTCGCCCCGCAGGCTGTGGCGGTCGAAGCTGTTGGGCTGGTCCAGCGGCCGGTTGCTGACCATGGCGCCATTGCCCCGGGCGCTGCCCTGCATGAGATTGCGCACGCTGGGCAGCGCGATGTTGCCCAGGGCGACCGAGCGCGCCCGCAGCGGCCCGAGCAGGCCGGCGTCGGGATCGTTGCGGGCCAACGTCACGCGCAGGTCGGGCCGCGCCTTGTCCTGGGTCATGAGCACATAGGCGGAGCCCTCCATGCCGAGCAGGTCGCTGGTCAGGTAGGCCGTGTAGGCCGTTTTGTACTGGCGCGAGTGACGGCCGAAGCGGGCGTCGGCCCCGAAGGACTGATCGATGGACGGCACGTCGATCAAGCCAGGCGTCGACGCCGCATAGGGGTACCGGGGTCGGTCGGCGGTCTGCATGCCGGCCAGCGCAGCGGCCAGGCGCTCGCGCTCCTGCCGCTCCTGCAGCGGCAGCTTCTCGCGCGGCACGATCTTGAGCTTGAGCCGTGCCAAATCGACCTGCAGGTCAAGCGGCAACCAGCGCATCAGCAGGTGCCGGGAGACAAAGATGTCGTCACCGGCGACCGCGGCCAGGCGTGGCTCGAAGCGTTGCTCCCGTCCGCCGACGCTGACGAGCGACTCGCCCAGGTTGAGCGCGAAGTCCCGCGAGCGCGGTAGCAAGCCATTCGCGCTGCCTTCGTCCGGCCTGACCTGGATGGCCAGCATCAGCAACCGCGACAGCTCACCCAGCGGCAACAGGGTCTGCGTGCCGTCCTGGTAGGCCGTGAAGCTGTCGGATACGACTTGGCCATCCAGCTCCACTTCCAGCACGAGGAGCTGGTTCTCGTTGATGCGGCGTGGCCCGGTCGGGGGCGTCGGCGCAGACCGGGCTGTGGCCGCGTCGCTACTCGGACGCAGGCGCACCTGCCCGTGCGGCAGGTCGACGGCCAGCTCCAGCTTCAGCCAGCGCACCAGCAGTTGCGTCGATACATAGATGTCGCCGCCGATGGCCTGCGCCAGGCGCGGCTCGAAGCTCATACGGCGTTTGCCGACGCCCACGCTCGCCTCCGTCAGGTCCAGCGAGAATGGCCCGCCCGAAGCGGGCAGGGTGCCGACGGCGCGGCCCAGCGCGGCGTCCACACGGATGTCGAGGCCCAGCAGGCGCGACAGGGCGGCCAATGGCAGCAGTACCTGATAGTCCGCCTGGACGGCGTCGATGGGCTCGGCATTCGGGCGGCCGTCGAGTTGCACCTCGAGGCGGCGCAACGGCGTTGGTGCGTCGGCGGGGCCAGCCATGGCCAGCAACGGCGCGGCGAATAGGATGGCCACGGCAAGGCCACCGCGGCTGGCGCGGCCGAAGCCGCCGCAGCGTCCGGGTTGGCCAAAGCGGTTGGAGGCCGCAGGGCAACCAGGGGTTGGTGGCGGTGCCATGGCGCTCGTCGGGCGCGCGTGGGCTCGTCAGGGCAGGGTCAGGCGAGTCTCGGCCAGCAGCTTGCCACCGGATTCGGGACGCTCGCGCAACGAGAGCACCAAGGTGCCGCCGGGCAGGGCGCTGCCGGAGGGCAGCTGCAGCGGCAGTTGAACCCGCCGCGCCGTGTTGGGCACGTAGACGGCCACGCCGCCCGCACGCGCGATGTCGAAGCTCACACCGGTCGTCGTCGTGAAGGTGGCGAGCAAGTCGCCGTAGATGGAGCGATTGCCCTCACGCTTGATCTGGAAGCTGAGCAAGCCCGCGCCGGCTGTCGAAGGCGCTTGCACGGCCAGGTCGCTCAGCTCGACCTTGGCATGGGTGTCGCCCTCGCGCACGATGACGGGAATGGAGGCGCCGACCAAGGCCTGGATGACGATGCCGACGTCGTTGTTGTCGCGCTTGGCGAGGTCTTCAACACTGCTGCTGCCGGTGGCCTCGGCCACCCGGTCGAACTGCAGATGCGAGCGGTACTCCCCGGCGGCCAACGCTTCGGGCTTGCGCAGCAGAATGCGCACGATCTGCGAGCCGCCCGGCGGGATGGTTACCTGGCGCGGCGAATAGCGCAGCATGGAGTCGGCAAAGCGCTCCCCCGGGCCCGGGGTGTCGATGGCGATGAACTCGCCGTTGGGGCCCATGCGGCGGTTGACGAGATGGATGCGGTAGGTCTCGGGAGCCTTGCCCTGGTTCATCAGCTCGACCTGGGCGGCACGCTGCTGTTTGTCAAAAACGACGCGAGTCGGGAACAGCATCAGGTCGGCCCGCGCCCCATGCGACAGCATCAGCGCCCCAAGGGCGGCCGGCCACATCAGCTTGGTGAATGCACGCATGTCGAATGGTCACCGCGCTTGCATGACTCGAACCTTACATAAGCGACCGGTTTGTGGCGCATTACTGGTAATTGATGGTGACGATGAAGCTGCCGGCGTAGTTGCCCGTGGCTTGGCCACTGCCCACATCGAGTGTGGCGCCGACGTTGATCTGCTGCGTGCCGCCGCCGGACAGTACGCCGACGCCGGCGGGACTGCTGACAAAAGCGTTCACCGCCATGCTGCCACTGGCGCCGTCCGAAAGAAAGATGCTGCCGTCGGCTGGCAAGGAGATCGTGAATGCGGCGTTGGGCGTGCCGCTGACAACGAACTGGGCGGCGCTTGGAATGCCTGCCTGGTTGACGAGGATGACGCTGCCGGTCTTGCTGCGCGTGCCGCCCGTGCCGACGCTGACGGTCCCGCCGCTGCCCGCCGTGAAGCCGCCAAAAGACAGGGCGCCAGAGTTGCTCAGTGTCTGCGCGGGTGTGCCAAGGCTGGCGAGCAACATCACGCAAGGCAAGGCGAGTCGACCGGCCGGCCCGAGCATGGCGTTCAGTTGAAGGCGACGGTGATGACGAGCGGTGCCTCGCGACGCCCGCTGGCGCCGCTATCGGCAGCGACGGACACCGCCACGGCGGGGCCGCTCGGCGACAGGGTTGCTGCTGCTGCGGCGGCGGCATCCATGCCCGCGGCCTGGCTCCCATCGATCGCTGCGGCAATCCCCTGCGGCGAGGCGTCCAGCACGGGCGGTGGCGCGGCGGGCGATCGAGGCACGAGGGCGCCGGTGGCCGGGCCGGCCGGCAGGTCGCGGCCCTGCAACAGCGCTTCAACGCTGACGGGCACGCCCAGCCAGGCGTTGACGGAGGCTGGCAGCACGACGGTGGCGCTGGCACGGGCAGCTGCAGCCGCAGCCAGGGCGGCCCCTGGCGCCAGCAGCGCGCAGACCATTGCGGCACAGACACGCAGGGCTCGATGGCGTGCGGGCTTCATGGCCGCGTGGCTTCAGTTGTAGGCGACCGTCACCTTGACGGCACCCGTGTAGGTACCGGCAGCCTGTGCGCCGCCGACCGTCAGTTTGGCGCCGACGTAGATGTATGCGGCTCCGGCCGTCAGCGTGCCGGTCGTCGCGTCGGTGGTCTCGTCGGTCTTGCCGGTCGGGGTCGCCGTGGCGACGGCCTCGGTGATCCAGTCGACGGCCATCGTGTTGGCACTGGCGTCGGTCAGCACGCTGTCGCTGCCGGTGTAATCAATGGAGAAGGTGTTTGCGCCCTCGCCGGTCACGTCAAAGCGCGCGGCGACGGCGCTGACGCCGGTCGGCAGCACGGCAGTCCCGGAGCGGGTGCGCGCTCCGTCAGTCGCCAAGGTCACGGTGCCGTTGCCGGCAACCAGGTTGCCAAACACGAGGTCGGCCGCCTTGGTGACAGCAATCGGTTGAAGCACGACTGCGGTGGCGCTGGCGGTCGCATTGTCGGCGGCCCTGGCGGTATGCATGCTGACGACCGCCAGGAAAAAGAGGGTGCCCAGGGCCAACAGGCCCGGCGCAGGCATGACGCGGTGGAACGATGTAGACACAGGAGGCTCCTTGGCTATGGTTGAGCGTGGCCCGATGTTGAGGCCCGCTCCCCGGGCTTTTCGTCCGATGCGCAGCAACCATTCGCGGAGATTGAGCAATTGCACCGCTGCGTGCCAAAAGATGCAGACCTTGGCTGTGGGCGCCGGCACGGTGCAAGCCCCGCGGCCGCGACAGGCATACCGAAAACGGATGCGGGCCGAGCGAAGCGGCGCCTTGCAAACCAGACGGGTGTTGTGGCGGCGCCGCAGGAAATGCTGCTTACCAGCAGGGCCCCAACAGCAGGCAGCCGGCGGTCTCGACGCGCCGCGTCGAGCGCGGCCAGCTGGATGAGGAGCAGGCGTTTCTTGGCGGGCCGCACCACAGCAGCCAGCGACAATGCGGCGATGAACCCGCTGCCGCCCCTTCGCATCGGTGAGGGCTGGGACACCCACCAGCTCGTCATCGGCCGCCCTCTCGTCCTCGGCGGCATCACCGTTCCCCACAGCCATGGCCTGCTCGGCCACTCTGACGCCGACGCGCTGGCACACGCCATCACCGATGCGTTGCTGGGCGCTGCCGCCCTGGGCGACATCGGCAAGCTGTTTCCCGACACGGCCGACGAGTTCAAGGGCGCCGACTCCATGGTGCTGCTGGCCCAGGCCTACCGCCGCGTGGGCGAGGCGGGCTGGCAGCTCGTCAACCTGGACGCCACCATCGTCGCGCAGGCGCCCAAGATGGCCCCCCACATCCCGGCGATGCGCGCCCGCCTGGCCGAGGTGCTGGGCGTGGAGGCCGGCCAGGTCAACGTGAAGGCCAAGACGGCCGAGAAGATGGGCCCGGTGGGCGAGGGCCGCGCCATCGAGGCCCGCGCCGTCTGTTTGCTAACCCTCAACCGGCCTGCAGCTTGAGCACCGTCATCAGCCCGCCGCCCTGCGCATTGCTGATGGACAGCGTGCCGCCCAGGCGCTGCACCGATTTCTCGACGATGGCCAGGCCCAGGCCGGCGCCGCTGGCGGCCGTGCGAGCCGCATCGCCGCGGTAGAAGGGCGTCGTCAGCCGCTGCAGGCGGTCGGCCGGCACGCCGGGGCCATGGTCGCGCACGCGCAGCTCCACCCACGCCCCCTGGCGTGTGGCGCTGACGTCCACGCGCGCAGGCTCGCCGTCCGCATGGCCGTAGCGGCGTGCGTTCTCGAACAGGTTCAGCAGCACACGGCCCAGTTCGGTGTCGTCGACGAAGACCTTGATGGCCGAGCTGACCTGCACGCGAAAGCGGATCTGGTCGGGGTCGCGGAAGCCCTGCACCTCGCGCTCGACGATGTCGACGAGTTTGGTCTCGCGCAGCTGGGTCTCGTTGGGCCGCGCGTAGTCCATGAACTTGCTGATGATGGCGTCGAGCTGGTCGATGTCCTGCGCCATGAAGTGACGCGCCTGCTCGTCATTGACGCTCATCTCGGTTTCCAGCCGCAAGCGGGCCAGCGGCGTGCGCAGGTCGTGCGAGATGCCGGCCAGCATGACGGCGCGGTCCTCCTCCAGCTTGGCCAGTTCGCGGGCCATGCGGTTGAAACCCATGTTGACCTCGCGGATCTCACTGGTCATCGTCGTCTCGTCCAGGCGCGAGTCGTACTCGCCATCGCGGATGCGGCCGGCCGCGTCGGCCAGTTCGCGCAGCGGCTGGTTGATGAGGCGGGCGATCAGGGCCGAACCCACCACGGTGGCCAGCAGCGCGATGACCACCCACCACCAGTTGCTGGCCAGCGAGATCGACAGCGGGGTGGCACTGGTGCGCAGCCAGAACGCGTCTTCGCCGACGACGTAGCGCACCCACAGGCCCGACACATCGTTGACGCTGCGCGCGACGACGGTGTCGGGCCCGAGCGCCTGGCGCAACTCGGCGGCCAGCTGCTTGGCGAAGGGCGTCGTGTCGTAGGGCAGCCAGCGGTCGCTGGGCTCGGCCACGCGCACCTGCACGGTGTCTCCGCGCGACATCGAGCTGATGACGGCCACGCGGTTGATTGGGTCGGTGTGCTCCAGCGCGATGCGGCTGAGCTTGACGAGACCGGCCAGCTGCTCGGCCGACTCCAGCGCGCGCGGCTGGGCCTCCAGCAATTTGAAGGTGTACTGCCAGGCCAGCACCGCACCGGCCAGCAGCAGGGCCAGCCAGGCGAAGGTGCGCCAGAAGAGGTTGAGCGCGAGGTGGGGACGGGCCATGCTTTGGTCAGTTAGGGACAGAGCGACTCGCTGCGCTCAGGCGGTCTGCCCCGGGGAGTCGTGACTACGCGTTCTCGTCCGGCACGAAGACGTAGCCGACGCCCCAGACCGTCTGGATATAGCGCGGCTGTGCCGGGTCGGCCTCCAGCATCTTGCGCAGGCGCGAGATCTGCACGTCAAGGCTGCGGTCGAAGGGCTCGAACTCGCGGCCGCGGGCGAGCTGGGCCAGCTTGTCGCGCGACAGCGGCTGGCGCGGGTGGCGCACCAGGGTCTTGAGCATCGAGAACTCGCCGGTCGTCAGCGGCAGTTGTTCACCGTTCTTGGTCAGCCGACGCAGCGCCAGGTCGAACTCGAAGGGCCCGAAGGTGACCGTCATCGGCTCCTTGCTCGGCGCGCCAGGGGCCTCGGGCGGCGGCCGACGGCGCAGCACGGCGTTGATGCGTGCGAGCAGCTCGCGCGGGTTGAACGGCTTGGCCAGGTAGTCGTCGGCACCGACTTCCAGGCCGACGATGCGGTCTACATCCTCGACCTTGGCAGTCAGCATGATGATGGGCGTGCTGTCGTTGGCGGCGCGTAGGCGGCGGCAGATGGTCAGACCGTCCTCGCCGGGCAGCATCAGGTCCAGCACGATGAGGTCCACCGTCTCGCGGGTCAGCTGCTTGTTCAAGGCCCGACTGTCTTCGGCCAGCAGCACTTCAAAGCCTTCCTGCGTCAGATAGCGCCGGAGCAGGTCGCGGATGCGAGCGTCGTCATCGACGACGAGGATGCGGTTGGGACGGGGCGTGGCGCTGCTGTTCATCGCATTTCCTGAATATGTAACAGCGCCATTGTGAGCAGGTTGGAAACCGGCTTCTGTAGGACAGCACGCAGGCGTTACAGCTCGTTGCCAACGGCTCGGGCTAAGCTGGGCTTTCTTCCTTGCAAAGGCATCAATCCCATGCGTGTGGTCTTCCTCCTCTCGACGCTTGCAATGACCCTGTCTGCTCATGCGGCCCCTGATACCGCACCGGGGGAGCGCCTGAGCCTGTCCGCCAGCGCCAGCGCCGACATCACGCGTGACGTGCTTGGCGTCGCCTTCTCGACGACGCGTGAAGGCCCCGACGCCGCCGCGGTGCAGGCGGCGCTGAAGCAGGCGCTGGACGCGGCGCTCGCCGAGGCGCGCAGGGTCGCCAAGCCCGGCCAGGTCGATGTGCAGACGGGCAGCTTCGCGCTCTATCCCCGGCACGACCCCAAGACCGGCAAGATCAATGGCTGGCAGGGCAGCGCCGAGCTGCAGGTGGAAGGGCGCGACGCTGCGGCCATCGCGCAACTGACGGGCCGCATCGGCACGCTGACGATTGCCCGCGTCGGCTACAGCCTGTCGCGCGAGGCACGCGAAAAGGCCGAGGCCGACATCACCGCCCAGGCCATCACGCGCTACCGCGCCAAGGCTGCGGACTATGCGCGCCAGTTCGGCTACGGCGGCTACGTCGTCGGCGAGGTCAACATCGCCAGCGAGGACGCCGGGCCGCGGCCGATGATGGTCAAGGCCATGCGCATGGGCGCCGCGGAGATGGCCGACGCCGCACTGCCGACCGAGGCCGGCAAGGCGACCGTGACGGTCAGCGTCAGCGGCTCTGTCCAGCTGACGAAATAGTCAGACGGCGGTCCAGCCGCCATCCATCGCCCAGGCCTGGCCGCGCACGTTGATGGCGGCGTCCGTGCACAGGAAGACGGCCAGCGCGCCGAGTTCCTCCGGCGTCGTGAACTGCAGCGAGGGCTGCTTCTCGGCCAGCAGGCGGCGCTTGGCCTCGGTGTTGTCGACGCCTTCGCGCTCGGCCAGCGCGTCGACCTGCTTTTGCACCAGCGGCGTCAGCACCCAGCCCGGGCAGATGGCGTTGGCGGTGACCGGCGTGGTCGCCGTCTCCAGCGCGATGCTCTTGGTGAAGCCGACGAGGCCGTGCTTGGCCGCGACGTAGGCCGACTTCTGGGCTGAGGCCACCAGGCCGTGGGCCGAGGCGACGTTGATGATGCGGCCCCAGTTCTTCTTCAACATGCCGGGCAGGGCCAGGCGCGTGGTGTGGAAGGCGGAAGTCAGGTTGATCGCGATGATCGCGTCCCATTTCTCGACCGGGAAATCCTGCACCGGTGCCACATGCTGGATGCCGGCGTTGTTGACGAGGATGTCGATGCCGCCGAACTCGGCGTCTGCATAGGCCACCATCGCCGCGATGTCGGCGGGCTTGCTCATGTCGGCGCCGTGGTAGCCGGCCTTGACGCCCAGAGCCGCCACCTCGCCCTTGGGCCCGTCGACGTCGCCGAAGCCGTTCAGGATCAGGTTCGCGCCTTGGCGCGCCAGGGCGATGGCGATGCCGAGGCCGATGCCGCTGGTGGAGCCGGTGACGAGGGCAGTCTTGCCTTTCAACATGGTGGGTCCTTCTGGGTTGCTACGATGGTTTTAAAGGATTGCATCATGACCCAGCCCCGACTGCGCTTCGTCAATTGCCTGGACACGACCGGCCTGCATCGCATGGCCTACTGGGAGTGGGCCGGGCCGAGCGCCGATGCGCCCGTGCTGGTCTGCGTGCACGGCCTGTCGCGCCAGGGTCGCGACTTCGACGCCCTGGCCCGCGTGATGGGCGAGCGCTACCGCGTCATCTGCCCCGACGTCGTGGGCCGCGGCCGCTCCGACTGGCTGCGCCAGCCGTCTGGCTATCAGATACCGGGTTATGTCTCCGACATGGTGGCGCTGCTGGCGCGCCTGGATGTGGAGCAGGTCGACTGGGTCGGCACGTCGATGGGCGGCTTGATCGGCCTGGGCCTGGCGTCGCTTCCGCGGCCGGACGGCGTTGCCAGCCCGATCCGTCGCCTGGTGCTCAACGACGTCGGCCCGGCCATCCGCATCGAGGCGCTGCAGCGCATCGGCAGCTACCTGGGCAAGGCGCCGCGCTTCAAGTCGCTGGAGGAAGGTGCCGCCTATCTGCGCGGCATTTCCGAGGGCTTCGGCCCGCATACGGACCCGGAGTGGCTCAAGCTGTCCGAGCCGCTGTTCCGCGAGGAAGGCGGTGAATGGAAGTCGCACTATGACCCGGCCATCGCGCTGCCCTTCGCGGCCGTGACGCCGGAGCTGGTCGCCGCGGGCGAGGCGGCGCTGTGGGCCGCCTATGACCAGCTGCGTTGCCCAACCCTGCTGATCCGCGGGGCGGAGTCCGACCTGCTCAGCGCCGAGACGGCGCGTGCCATGACCCAGCGCGGGCCGAACGCCCGCCTGGTCGAACTGCCCGGCATCGGTCACGCGCCCACGCTCATCCGTGACGAGCAGATCGCCATCGTGAGGGACTTCCTCGGCCCATGAGAACCGGCTCGATGCCCGAGGGCGCGGCCACCGCGCCCATCGTTGCGCTGCTGGACGCGGGCGCGGCGCATTCCAATGCCGAGGTGGTGCGCGCCCGCGCGTTTGCCGAACCCTTGCTGGCCGCAGAGCCGCTGGACACCGGCGAGAACGCACTCGCGCATGCGGATGGCGTGGCTGCCATCCTGCAGGCCGTCGGTGCCGCCCAGGAGTTGCAGGCGGCGGCCTACCTGGTCTATGCGGCCGACTTCCTCAACAAGCCCGAGGAGGTCGTCGCCAAGGCTTTTGGCGACAGCCATGCCAGCCTCGTCATGCACACGCGGCGCCTGGTGCAGCTGCAGCGCGCCGCGCGCGTCGCCAAGGTCCAGACCGACCGCCGGAGCGATGTCCGCGCGGAGCAGACCGAGCGTGTGCGCAAGATGCTGCTGGCTTTCTCCCGCGACTTGCGCGTGGTGCTGCTGCGCCTGGCATCGCGGCTGCAGACGCTGCGCTGGTATGCGGCAGCCAAGCAGGCCTGCCCGGGCGAATTGGCGGACGAGTCGCTGAGCGTGTTCGCGCCGCTGGCCAACCGCCTGGGCATCTGGCAGATCAAGTGGGAGCTGGAGGACCTCGCCTTCCGCTTCCGTGAACCCGAGGCCTACAAGTCGTTGGCCAGGGCCCTGCACGAAACCCGCGTCGAGCGCGAACAGCGGGTCGAGGCCGCGCGCGCGGCGCTGCAGGCCGACCTCTACGGCCAGGGCCTGGCGGCCGAGGTGCAGGGCCGGCCCAAGCACCTCTACAGCATCCACAAGAAGATGCAGGGCAAGGACCTCGCGCTGGACCGCGTCTTCGATCTGCGGGCGCTGCGCGTGATCGTCGCCAGCGTGGCCGATTGCTATGCCGCGCTGGCGCGCCTGCACGAGGTCTATGCGCCGGTGCCGGGCGAGTTCGACGACTACATCGCCAAGCCCAAGCCCAACGGCTACCAGTCCTTGCACACCGTCGTCGTCGGGCCCGACGACCGTGCGATGGAGGTGCAGATCCGCACGCGCGAGATGCACGAGCATGCCGAGCACGGCGTGGCGGCGCACTGGGCCTACAAAGAGGCCGGTGCGCGCGGCTATGCCGGTGTCAGCGCAGCCGGCGAGTTCGAGGAGCAGGTGGCGCGGGCGCGCAAGGCTGTGCTGAACCAGTTGCTGGCCTGGGAGCGCGACACGGCGCAGGGAGCGCAGGCAGCCGGCGAGGCCTCGGCCTTCGACGACCGCATCTACGTCTTCACACCCCAGGCCACCATCGTCGAGCTGGCTGCCGGTGCGACCCCGGTGGACTTTGCCTATGCCGTGCATACCGACCTCGGCCATCGTTGCCGCGGCGCGCGCATTGACGGCCAGATGCTGCCGCTGAACACGCCGCTGCAAAGCGGCCAGACGGTGGAGATCGTCGCGACCAAGGAGGGCGGGCCATCGCTGGACTGGCTCAACCCCGAGCTGGGCTATCTGCAGAGCCAACGCTCGCGCGCCAAGGTGCGGGCGTGGTTCAACGCGTTGCAGCAGGCGCAGACGATCGCCAAAGGCCGCGAGCTGGTCGAGAAGCTGCTGCAGCGCGAGGGCAAGACGGCCCTCAAGCTTGACGAGCTGGCCGCGCGCCTGGGCTTCAAGGGCGCGGACGCGCTGTTCGAGGTGGTCGGCAAGGACGAGTATTCGCTGCGCAACATCGAGTTGCTGCTGCGCCCGCCGGAGCCGGTGGCCGACGAGAACGAGCTGCTCGCGCAGCGCCATACGCGGGGCCCGAGCGCGTCCGGCAAGGGTGGCGTCCTTGTGGTCGGCATCGACTCGCTGCTGACGACGCTGTCGCGCTGCTGCCGACCCGCGCCGCCCGATGCGATCCAGGGCTTTGTCACGCGCGGCAAGGGCGTGGCCATCCACCGTGGCGATTGCAGCAACCTGGCTGAGATGAAGCGGCGCTCGCCTGAGCGCGTCATCGCGGTGGAGTGGGGCGGTGCTGAAGCGGCGGGCAAGGGTGCGCCGGTCTACCCTGTCGATGTGCTCGTCGAAGCCGGCGACCGCCAAGGTCTGCTGCGCGATGTGCTTGAAGTCTTTGCCAAGGAAAAGATGAACGTCGTGGCGGTCAACACGCAGTCCATGAAGCCCGGTTCAGCCAAACCGCGGGCGGGCGGCGGGGACACGGCCTGGATGAGCTTCACGCTGGAGCTCTCGGATGCAACCAGGCTGACCAGGATGCTGCGCGAGCTTTGCGGCATCCCCGGCGTGCGTTCCGCGCGTCGCAAGTGAGCCCAAAAACTTCTGCTATAGTGCGCAGCTCTTCAGGCGCGTAGCTCAGTTGGTTAGAGCACCACCTTGACATGGTGGGGGTCGTTGGTTCGAATCCAATCGCGCCTACCAAATACGGTAGGTAGAACAAGCACTTGGCGGCAACGCTAGGTGCTTTTTCTTTGGGCTACGCGACTTTGCCCACTGAATCGGGCTACGACCAAGGGGCCACCTTCAAGGTCGAAATGCGATTGCGGCGACTCACCGTTAAGGGTGCGCGGCGTGAGTGGCCTGCGCCGTCTCGGCGCGCCGCACCGGCAGCGTGAGGCGGAACGTGGTGCCCTGGCCGACCAGGCTGTGCACGTCGATGCGCCCGCCGTGGCGCTGCATGATGCCGTAGGACAGCGACAGCCCCAGGCCTCTGCCTTGGCCTACTGGCTTGGTGGTGTAGAAGGGCTCAAAGATGCGCGGTTGCACCTCTGACGGAATGCCGCAGCCGGTGTCCTTCACTTCAAGCCATACATGCGTGCCGCAGTCGCAGCCGCTCTTGAGCGTGATGGTGCCGCGGCGCCCGGTGGGGATGGCATCTGCCGCGTTGAGGACCAGGTTCAACACCACCTGGTTGATCTGCAATGGCATGCAGTCAATCTCGGGCAACTGGCCGAACTCGCGCACCAGGTCGGCCTTGGGCTGCACTTTGCCTGCCAACAGGTTGAGTGTGGATTCGATGCCCTGGTGCAGTTGGACGCGTTGCCATTCCTGCCCGGTGTCGATCCGCGAGAAGTCCTTCAGGTCCTGCACGATCTGGCGCACCCGCATCAGGCCCTCACGCGACTCCTGCAGCAGCGTCGGCATGTCGTCGTGGAGGTAGTCTAGGCCCACCTGCTCCCTCAGCGCCGCCAGGGATGTGGCGGTGGGCGGGGGTAGCTGAGCCTCGGCCACGCGATAGGCACGAAGCAGTTCGAACAGCTGCCCTTGGTAGGTCTCCATGGTGCCGTTGTTCGCGAAGATGTAGCTGATCGGGTTGTTGATCTCGTGCGCCACGCCGGCCGCAAGCTGGCCGATGGACGCTAGGCTTTGCGATTGCACCAACTGGGTCTCGAGCTGCTTGCGCTCGGCAATTTCGACCTGGAGCGCTGCGTTGGCCTGCGTCAGCTGGGCGGTACGCGCGGCCACCGCCTCTTCCAACTGGTCGATCTGCGCTGCGGCCTGCTGCGTCGCCTGCCATTTGACGGACAAGGTGTTGGCGAGCTGGCTCACCTCGATATTGTCGAAGGGCTTCTTCAGGATGAGCAGCCGGTCGCGGGTTTCCAGGCGCTGCAGCACCTCCTCCCAAGAGGCGTCGGAGTAGGCGGTGCAGAAGACCACCTGCAGCCTCGGGTCGGCCCGCCACAGGCGTTCAACCGTTTCGACGCCGTCCCATCCGGGCGGCATGCGCATGTCAACGAATGCCACCCCATAGGGCCGGCCCTGCGCGAGCGCCTCGACAACGCGGGCCAGGCCTTCCTGGCCCTGGTAGGCCGAATCGAGCTCGAAGGGCGGGGCGGCCGCGGTGATCTCATCGCCGAACAATGCTGCTTTGGCCGCATCCAACGCAGACGCGGCGCCGAGTTCCGGCGCCAGGATCTTGCGGAAATCCGCGTGGATAGTCGGCATGTCGTCGACCAGCAGGATGCGGCGGTTCTCGAAGGAGTTCATGCCGGACTTTCCAGGGCAGCGGTCAGGGGGAGCTCAAGTGTGAATGTGGCGCCGGTTCCGGGGCCGTCACTGTGGGCAACCAACGTGCCGCCCATTTCCTGGGCCGCCAACACGCAACTGTGAAGGCCGAAACCGTGGCCGTCCTGCTTGGTCGTGAACCCGTGCGCGAAGATGCGTGTGAGGTTCTCCGGCGCAATACCACAACCGTTGTCAGCGATCAGCACTTGAAGGCGATCACCTTGGACCACGCGCACGCTCACGACAATGCACTGCTTAGCGCCGGCTGGCGCTTCCAACATGGCATGACGCGCATTGCCAATCAGATTCACCAGGATCAGCAACGTCCGGTGCTTGTCCAGCATCAACGCCGGCACGGCCTCGAACTTGCGTTCGACGCTCAGATGGCTGATGCCACCCGTATCAATGCGCAGCGCATCCTCGATCAGGTCGGTGATGCGTGCCGATTCAACCATGCTCGACGCGCCGGCATACGATTGCTGCGTCGCGACGATCTCCTTGATGTGGCACACGCTGCGCGTCAGCGCCGCCAGCTCGTCCAGGACCTGCTGGCGCTCTTCGGCCAACGCCAGCGATAGGTGCTTCAGATAGTCCGGCAACAGCCGGCCACGCGCATCTTTGGTGAGGTAGTCCCCCAGGTCCTGCGCGTGCGCGTCTAGCAGCGCCACCGCACGTGCCAGCCCTGCCGCCTCCGAGGCGCGAACCTTGGCGCCGATCAGCTCGGCCGACACGTTGACGCTGTTGAGCACATTGCCAACGTTGTGCAGGACGTTGGTGGCAATCTCGGCCATGCCCGACTGTCGCGCGTTCTCCAGCAGCTGCTTCTGCGCGGTCTGCTGTTCGCGAGCCTTGCGCACCGCTTCGGCCGCTTCCTCGCGCCGAAAGAAGAAGTGGCCGGTCGTCAGCAGGATCACTATGATTGGCGTGGCCGCGACCACGACGACGATGCCCGACTGCCGGAAGCTGAGAAACAGCAGCGTCGCCACTGACGCGTTGCCGGCGTAGGCGATGCCAAGCCAGCCGAATGCGTCGACGAAAGCCCTGATCGACAGCGGTTCGTTGCGCTTGAGCCGCGGCACCGCCGTTGCCATCACGGTGTTCAACACGAAGTAGCCGAGCGCGAACAGGACCGCACCGAGCAGGATTAGGCTGTCGCTTTCAAGTTGACGGCTGCGCAGTTCGCCTAGCGCTACATGCAGCGCCGTGCCAGCGCAGAACATGGCCACGCACGCCATCGCGGGGCTGGCGATGCGGCTGGTCCAGCGCTTGGAGGTGCGCCAGGCGCCCACCAACGCTTCCGCTCCCGATGCCAGGGCCGCAGCCTCAGGTCCATTCAGCAGCAATAGCAGGAAGATGAATATTTCCCCTGCGGTAAACGAATTTGTCGACCGCGGGATGCGCACCGGCACCAACCCCGCCAGCATCGCCAGCATCGTGCCGCCCAGCACGTGCAACCATGCCTCTGGCGAGAGGCTTACAACATGCAGCACCGAGTGAGCCAGCACCACGGTGCCGAGGCAGACAACCGTCCACCAATAGACCGCCGCCTTGCGGTTGTAGTCCGGCATCAATGCCTGGTGGACGCGCCGAGGCCAGGTCAGACCGGCCCCGGCGCTTGTCGCAACCATCATCGTTCGCCCGTGCGGAAGGTTTCGCTGAGCACCACGCCTTCACTCAGCACGACGCCCTCGCTGAGCACCACGCCCTCGCTAAGCACCACGCCTTCGCTGAGCACCACGCCTTCGCTCAGCACAACACCTTCGCTCAGTACGACGCCCTCGCTGAGGACGATTCCTTCGCTGAGCACCACGCCGCTGCCCGAGGCCAGCCATCCGGACAGGGTCGCCACCGGAATGAAGACACCCGTGCGGCCCAGCAACGAACTCCCGCCGGCCAGCGAGGTCAGCGTGACGACGCCATCAGTAAGGAGACGCTGTCCCGACTGCACGGGAACTGTCACACCCCTTGGCCATACCCCGCCGGTGCTGGCTTGAAAGATCAACCGCACCGCGCTGCCGCCTACCCATAGCAAACGCGGGTCGTACAGCGGCTGGTAGCGGGTGAAAAGCGTGCTGCCGCTATAGAGGTGGCGCCCCCCAGCAAAGATGATGCGACCCCACGGCACCGCCTGCCCGTTGATCATCGACACCGGCACGGGCATCGTTTGACCCGTCGCGAGCAGGGGCGAGCCGGCCACGATGCGGCCACTTGTGATCGCTGCTGAGATGTCGGCGCGCAGCGCACCGGCCAGTCGCACCGCACCGTCGACGTTCAGCAGCCCGGCACCCTGCTGCACCAGGTTGGCCCCCGGCAGGGCCTGCGCGGTGTACTGCAGAATGGCTTTCACCAGGGGCGGCGTGAGGCCTGGGTTGGCCTGCAACATCAGCGCAACGGCACCGGACACCACCGGCGCCGCGACGGAGGTGCCGCTCAAGTCCATCAACTCGTGGTCTCGCGGCTGCGCAATGCCGCCGTAGGGGGCGGACAGTGAGGGAAAGTTCGTCGCCAGCACGCTGCCAGCTGCCATGGGGCCGACGATACGGTTACCCGGTGCCACCAGGTCCGGCTTGAGCAGGTTGTCAGCGACTCGGCGTCCGTTGGGCAGGAACACACCGCCGCGCGTGGGGCCCCGAGAGCTGAAACGATTGACGGCGTCGTCGGCGCGTGAAACCGTCGCCCGCGTGTTGACCGAGCCCACGGTGATGACCGAGGGCTCGTGTCCGGGGGAGGTGATGGTGCCGTAGCGTTCCTGGCCGGCGGCGTCGCTTCCATAGTTGCCGGCGGCCACCACCACGACGATGCCGGCAGCGCCTGCGCCACGCAGTGCCAGGCACAGCGGGTCGGTCAGATACGACTCGGTTGAGTCGGCAGCTAGGCTCACGTTGAGCACGCGGATGTTGTATTCCTTCGCGTGCGCGATGACCCAGTCGATGGCCGCCAGCACATCGCTCAGCTCTCCTTCGCCGCGGTCGTCAAGCACCTTGACGTCGATCAGCGAGGCATTGGTCGCGATGCCACTCGACTCGGGCTGCCGAGACGTTGATCGGCCCACGGCGATACCCGCGACGTGGGTGCCGTGACCGTACAGGTCCGCCAAGCCTGAGCGCTCGTCCACGAAGGACCGCTCGGCTGCGGCTCGCTCTCGGCCACGGAGCGCTGCGTCTGATCTATCGACGCTTGGTTGCAAGGCAGGGTCTGCGCCCCCTTGCGTTACCTTCTCGAAGTCCACCGCACGGGCGACTCGCGAGCGGTTCCCGTCGGTGAACGCTGAGTGGTGCCATGCGATGCCCGAATCAAGCACTGCGACGCCGATGCCTGTGCCGTTGAGGCCTTGCGCCGCACCGATCGCGGCCATGCGCACGTCGGCTGCGCCGGTGGACGATTCGGTCAGGCTAAAGGTGCGGGCCGTGCGCCGGTTCGGTGAAATGCTTTGCACGTCCGGCCGCGCGGCGAGTGCGTCGACCTTCTCTACCGGCAGCATCACGAACAGTGCCGACATCGACTGGTAGCGCCAGTAGACCGTGCCTCCTGCCGCCAACACTGCGCTCCGCAGATCGGTCAAATCTGATGCCGTCGAGTTGCTGACGACCACGGCATGAACATAGCGGCGACCGGCCTGTTCTCGATGCCATCGGTGCTTGGGCGGATCGGCCGAGCCGATTGCCTGCCGCAGATCGGCTGCGATCTTGTCCCGCGGTGCCGCATGCGCGGGCGCCGGCCACAGCAGCGCCGCCATCATCAGCAGCAGGGCAAGTGCCGCATGAATGCGCGATTCGACCAGGACGACAAATCGAAGGGGAAGCGTGTTGACGGTCATGGCGTGCTTTCGTGGTTGCGCTGATCTGTACGCAAACGCCCGGTCGAGCGTCACAAAAACATCCGTGACGTGGAGCTGCCATGCCGGCGGGGAATACCGCGGCCATCGTTGGCGACCCCGCTGTCGTAACCCGCGGTGCGGGTCGTAGACCGGAAGCTTTGCGACCCCGGCTTTCGCTCGGGTGTGCCTTTGTCAATCAGTAAAAAAAATGTAATTCATATCTCGTCGTCAGAGCGCTGCGCCCCTGTGACGCTTGTGAACTAGTAGCGCTTCCGCGAGGCGTCGCGCGCAAAGTTACACATTCGCGCTCAGACGGTCCGCTGGGCGAACCTGTGTGCCGATCTGCACGTGCCCACCCAGCGCAAGTCGCTGTCCGCGCGGTAGACCTGCTGTTTCTGCACGACGACGCAGGGTTGAAGCGTCAGGTCGTCGCAGCGCGCCCGGCACGACATGAGCGTTGTCTCAGGGGCTTACCAGGGTGTTCAGAATCCCCAGGGCGGTCAGAGCGGTCTCGTTGTTGGCGTCCTGTTCGGCATGCCAGGCAGACACGGACACGGCAACGATGTTGTAAGCACGCAGCGCATGAAAAAACTTCGTCATCTCGGCCGTTCCAGGGCCACTGCGGACGTGGTACTTGAGCGCAGGCATTCGGTCTGGCTCGTCAATGACGTCGGTGTCCCAGTGCAGGTAGATTCGTTCATGCGGCCGCAGATGCGTCAGCGCTTCGCCCAGCGGGCAGCGGACGATCTCAGATGCCAGCAAGGCCTCGCGCTCGCCGGGATCGAGATCACGCGCATCCGCGAGGACGATCTGCCGCTGCGCGTAGGGCTGCACGCCGATGGTGGACAGGCAAGCACGTGTTGCCCGGCTGCGCGGGCCGTCGTCGGGGTCGACCCGGCCGACGAACATGGCCAGCGGCATGCCACCGATGTACTGAGTCTGGGAGCTGGACCAGGTATGGAAGTCGCCATGGGCGTCGAGCCAGAGCACTCGATCGGGGGGCTGGTCGGCTTGCTGTAGTCCGGCGAGCATGCCGAGGCTGGATACGCAATCCCCCGCGAGGCTGATCGGCCGGCAACCGCTTCGGGCCAGTGTCGCGACGCGTGTTGCCAGCAAGGCGTAGAGCCTCCCCAGGCTGCTCAGCTTTGTCACAGGATCGTCGATCCGCGTCTGGTTCAACAGAGCGGGAGCCAATACTTCCCAGCGGTGGAAGTCGACGTCGAGCACACGGCGCAGGCCGTCACGGCGCTGGCCCATCAGATAGGGCAGCAGGAGCCTCGCGTTCACAACCATCCGTCAGGCTCCATGGAGTAACCGAGCAGTTCCATCATCTCCCGCACCTCGGGCCGCCGGCCCAGGTCTGTCAACAAGGGGCCCCGTTTCTGCCAGCGCCTGGAGCGCGGCGGCTCGGTGGCCATCCTGACCGGCAGCGCGCCCGGCAGGACAATGGTGGGCAGTCCGAGGTGGTCGGTGACGCGCCTCAGCGTCGATGCAGGTGCCGCAACGAAATCTTCGAAGGCCACGCGCAGGCTGCAGACGCCGCTGCGCAGGACCGCCTCATGGACGGAGCGCCATTGATTCAGGCACACATCCTCCAATCTGGAGTCGATGAACTTTCGCCAGTTGGGAGGCATGTCGAACTTCCACCACCTGCGGCCGAACGGCACGATGTCGGAGTAGCCCGGAATGGCGAGTTCACAGCCGATGCTGCTTAGGTCGTGCGAGAAGAATCCCAGCGGGTAAAGCCAGCCGTCCATCAGGCCGTTGACCGACTGTGCGAAGCCCCGGGTCAGGTGGATGTAGGTCACCTCGGCGTTGGGGAACAGTTGCTCGTACATGCCGATTCGATAGGCATCAGACGGTGACTTGAACAGGAAGACAGCGTCTCCGACCTCCGCTGGCGCCAACGGCCGCCGCCTCAGCGCGGGTGCGACAAACGGGGGCTCTTCGATCTTCAGGGCCTCGTCAAAGAAACGCTGGCATTGGTCACTCGGGTTGGTGTGCCCGTCGTAATAGCTGATCCGCCAAGGTTGCTCGCTGAACACGGTGGAGAGGATCAGGCGCTGCAGTTCGGCTTCGCTGCGACGGTCGCCCTGGTCGAACTGGCTCAACGCGGCCCTCAGCGACAGTTGCAGACGATCGTAGACATCGGGGTTGGCGAAGTGCGACGGGAACTGCAGCAGCAGCCGGTTCCTCCACTTTCTCAGCAAGCAGTGGGTGTCAAGGAACTCGGTCGATGCAAATGAAATTTCGTCGAGGATGCTGCTCGCCAGCTCTGCGGCGTTGGCTACCTGTTCAATCTCATCACTGGCCGAGTTATGGTTGAAGCCATTCCCCGACAGTGCCAGCAAGGGCTCAAGCTCTCCGTCCAACGAAGCGATGCGGGGATGTTGGGCCAGTGCCTCCTTGAATAGGCTGGACCCACCGCGCGAGCCCGACAGGATGACGACCACCCGCCGAACCTTCGGGGCCAGTTCAGAGCAGGGAACGGCTCGGCGCGACTTGACGGTTTGTAGAGCGCTGTCCATGGCGTGGGATGCCTCAGGACCGCCTCATCTCGAAGGCGAAAAATTCCTGACGTCGGGTGTCGTCGATGACTTCGCTTGCCAGCTCCCTGATTTGCAGACCTGCCGCATGGGCAAGGCGCTTCACAGTCTCGATCTCACCGAAGTTGGACTGGACGAAGTAAATGCGCCCCAGCGGCTTGAGATGCCGGCCCACGCCTTCGAAGAAGCGAATGTTGGTCTTGAAATCGGTGTCCCATTGGGACATCGCCACCAGGTCGTGCGCCGGCTTGTTTCGAAACGGGAGGTTGGCGGTGATGACGTCGAAACGCTCGTCGCCCAGTGCCTCGAACAGGTTTGACTGCAGCACGGCCATGGTGTCGGCAAAGCCGTGCATCTGCAGATTGTGCGTTGCGCTCAACACGGCCGCTGGATTGACGTCAACGCCGACGACGCGCGAAGCGCCCCGGTAGCAGGCAAAGATGCCTATGACACCGGATCCGGTGCCGACGTCCAACACACTCTCGCCGGGCGCCACCGTGAAGTGCTTGACCAGCGGCATGCTGTCGGCGAAAGGCCAGAAGGTGTTCGGATAGACGAGGAACTCCTTGTCCAGATAGCGGACCTTCTGGCCCTCGGGCGGCACGGATTTGAAGAGCTGCTGGCGCTCGGCCTGCCACTGGTCGGTAAAGCCGGTCAAGTTCATGTCCCACCTCCGGGGTGTTTGTGCGGAAGATCCATCGCACGGTCCGTATCGCCGTGCGGGTCGCAGTCATGGTCCCGCCTCGCAAAGCGCAGCGCGATCATGTTGGTGCTATTGACCTGATGCCTCTCAGCAGCGCTTCGACACAGGTATCCAGCGACAGCGCGCCGGTCATCAATACGAGGTCGGGCTGCTCGGGCCGCTCGTAGGGCGCTGAAACACCAGTCACCTGCAGGGTCGCCCCCTGCCGGGCCTTGAGATACAGGCCTTTCGGGTCGCGTGCGATGCAGACCTCCACCGGAGCATCGACGAAGACCTCGAAGAACCTGCTTTCGGGAAAGCGCCCGCGAGCGCGTTCGCGGTCGGCCCGGTAGGGTGCAATGCAGGCGACGATGACGACGAAGCCTTCCAGTACGAACAGGCGCGCGACTTCGGAGATCCGGCGAACGTTCTCGCTTCGGTCTTCAGGCGAGTAGCCGAGATCGCGGTTGATGCCTTCCCGCAGGAGGTCCGCGTCGAGAATGCACGCTGCTTGCCCCTCCCATCTCAGGCGCTCCTTGAACGCGCCAGCCAGGGTTGTCTTGCCTGAGCCTGGCAGCCCGGTCAACCAATAGCAGATGCCGATCTGCATGCTGTCAGCCATGCGCTTCTCCTGATGATCGGCGCGTCGTAGGCCAGGTATCCATAACACCCGTTGGCACCCGTCACGGAGGCGTGCGCGTCGCCGCGAGGGTCAACAGTCGTGCCACTTGCGGCACGATCTCGCGGAAGGCGTTCTCCTTTTCGATCACCGCCAGAACGCCTGCCCGGCGCGCCTGCTCGCAGAGTTCGTCGGTGATCAAGCCGGAACTGATCGCGATGGGCAGTCCGGGCCGGATGACCGCCACCTCTTGCGCCACTTCCAGCCCCGACCGCCCTGGCATGTTGTAGTCGGTGATGAAGACTTCGACCCCTCGCGACGCATCCCTGACGGCGGCCAGCGCACTGTCGGCATCCGTAAAGCCGCTGCAACGATAGCCGGCCTTCTCGAGGGTCCGGACCATGACGAGCATGACGGTTTCGTCGTCATCGAGATAGGCCACATGCTCGCCACGCGCTGCGGCAACTGGCGTCGCTTGCTCCAGGGGCAGAACCAACGCTGGCGTCGAAGACGTCGCAGGCAGATGTACATGAAAGATGCTGCCCACCCCCAACTCACTGTCGACGGTGATGCTGCCGTGATGACTTGCGACGATGCCATGGACCACCGACAAGCCAAGACCCGTGCCCTGACCGGCAGCCTTTGTCGTGAAGAACGGCTCGAAGACCCTTGCGAGCGTCGATGTGTCCATCCCCATGCCTGTGTCCTTCACCCAAAGGTGAATGTGTGGACCCGCGACCAAGCCACGCATCCGTGCAGTGGCCGCGTCGACATGAGTGGCATCGAGCCCGATTTCGATTTGCCCGGCCTCGCCTCGCAAGGCATGCCAGGCGTTCGTGCCCAGGTTCATCAAGACCTGCTGTAACTGAGTCGCATCGGCGTTGGCATACAAGGGGGGGCCCGCGCACAGTCGAAGCTCAACACCGGCAGGTAGCGTCGCGCGTAGAAGGCGGAAGGTCTCTTCGACAATGGGCCTCAGCGCGATGTTCTGCAGTTGCTGAGGCCGGCGGCGGCTGAAGGTCAGTATCTGGCGGACCAGATCGCGGGCACGCAGGCTCGCCTGTTGAATCTCACCCAAAGCGACCTGTGCCGGATGCTCGGGAGCCAAATCGGCCCTGGCGAGTGCGAGGTTTCCAAGAATGGCACCGAGGATGTTGTTGAAGTCATGCGCGATGCCTCCGGCCAGTGTGCCGAGGGATTCCATCTTCTGGGCCTGGTGGAGTTGCGCCTCGAACCGGCTCAGCTCTGATTCAGCCTGCCGATGGGCGGCGCGCCGTGCCGCCTGTGCCAGCTCGCGCTCGAGAGCAGGCCCGAGCCGGCTCATGTTTTCCTTCATCACATAGTCGTTGGCGCCCGCCTGCATTGCTGCGACGGCCGTTTCCTCGCCGATCGTTCCCGAGACGAAGATGAAGGGAATGTCCAGGGCCGCCTTGCGGAACTCGGTGAGCGCCTCTAGCCCGCTGAAGCCCGGCATGCTGAAGTCGGAGATCACGGCGTCCCACGGTCCCTCGATCAAGGCCTGCCTCAGACTCTGCAGGTCCTGCACACGCTGGCAGTCCGGCTCAAAGCCCGCCCGGCGCAGCAGGCGCACAGCCAGGCGGAAGTCGTTTTCTGAGTCTTCGACTGCGAGGACCCTGATGCGGCGCTCGTTCATGGTGTCTGCCGCGGGGGAGGCAGGTTGAGTGCGAGCCAGTAAAGGCCAAGCACCTTGACGGCCTCTACAAACTCGACGAAGTCGACGGGCTTGCGGACATAGCTGTTGGCACCCAATGCATAGCCGGAGACGACGTCCTGTTCTTCCTTCGAAGAGGTCAGTATCACGGTCGGCAGCAGCGCCGTGCGCTCATCGGCGCGCATCGCCTTCAGCACGCCCAGGCCGTCCAGCTTCGGCAGCTTCAGGTCGAGGATGATCAGTGTTGGCAATGGTGCGCCTAGCCGCGCGGCATGGTCACCGCGCGCGAAGAGAAAGTCCAACGCCTCTACGCCATCACGCGCCACGACGAGCGGATTCATCAGATGGCTGCGTTTGAAAGCCCGCAGCGTCAGCGCGACGTCATCCGGATTGTCTTCAACCAGCAGGATGGTCTTGTTCTCTTCGTTCATCACCGTGCTCCGTTGGGCGGAAATGGAAGGTCGCTCCGTGACCGATGGCGGCGTCAGCCCCCAGCGCCCAGCCGTGGCGACGCATCACGCGTAGGACGATGGCCAGGCCGACCCCATTGCCCGGGAAGTCGGCCTCATGATGAAGGCGCTGAAAAGCACCGAACAGCCGGGAGGCGTAGGCCATGTCGAATCCGGCGCCGTTGTCCGAGACAAAGCAGACTTGTTGTCCGTTTTCGCGCCGGGAGCCGACCTGGATGGCAGCCTCAGGGACCTTGCTCGTAAATTTCCATGCGTTGTCGAGCAGGTTCTGCAACGCGATGGCGAGCAGCTCCCGATCGCCTCTGACGACGATGCCTTTTTGGATGTCCCATCGCACCTGGCGTTGCGGCTGCGACTTCGCCAACGCCGACGCCATCTCCTCGGCCATCTCGCTGAGATTGACATCCTGGATCTTCAGTTCTGCGCGCGTCACCCGCGCCAGGCCGAGCAGTTCATCGATCAGGCGGCCCATCTTCTGGCTGGCCCCTCGTATGCGTTGAAGACTGTCACGGGCCTCGTCGTCGAGCTTGTCGCCGTAGTCCTCCAGCAGTGCGAGGGAGAACCCGTCCATGCTCCGCAACGGGCTGCGAAGATCGTGGGAAACCGAATAGCTGAACGATTCAAGTTCCTTGTTCAGCCCAACAAGCTCCCGATTGCTGAGATCGAGCCGGTCGAAGGAGTCTTTGAGTGCGCGCGTCATCGCGTCGAAGTGGCGCGCCACGTCTCCCAGTTCATCGGTGCTCCCAACATCGAGTTCGTACGACCAGTTGCCGGCAGCGACCTCGCGGGTCGCGAACTCCAGGCGCGCGACCGGAGCAAGGACATCACGGCGAAAGAGCCAGGCGGCCACGCCCGTCAGGACCGCCATTGCCAACAGGCCGAACCCGGTGATCATGACGACGCGGCGCTGGGTCTGGTCGATCCGAACCCCCGCGTCGTCGATGAGTTGCTCGGCCTGCACGAGACTGTTCTGCTGAAGAATCAGTATCCGGCTCGACAACTGAGCTTCGAAGCGGCGCTGAATGTCGTCGGCGACCGTTGCGGGGGTCGTTGCAGCACCAACCTCGCCGAAGAGACGATGGCTCGCCTCTCCCTGGCTACGAAGGTTGGCCAGGATGGTCGCGGCGGCACCGTCGAGCGCGACGGGAGTTTCAAACAGGCGTTGGAGCCTCTGCCAGACGGCTTCTTCCTGCAGGCGTGCGCGCTCGCGTCGATTGAGCAGGTACTCGAACGTGACCATGCGCATGTTGTTGAGCGCGCCGGCGATCTCGACGCTGTGACGTCGCTGGGCCACGGCAGCGCGCACCTGCGCGTCGGCCCATCCGATGCTGACGGCGATGAGCACCATCGTGCCCAGCATCAGCGTCGCGGCCAGCTTGGCTTTGCTGCTGATCTTCATCGCGCCACCGTAACGCGCGCTGGGCGAACCGCAAGCAGCGGGTCCAGGGCCAGATGGGAAAGGAAGTTGGGCATGGGCTGAACCGGGGCGTAGCCGCGCGCCATGGCCCATGTTGCGACGTCTTCCAGCGTGACCAGCTGAGCCTGCTGCTGCTCGACTTCGAAGGTCATGTCCCGCCAGGATAGATCGAGTCCTTCAGGGCTGAGCTTGATGAGCTCAGCCAGAGCAGCCTTGGCTTTCTGGGGTTCAGAATATGCAAAGGACTCGGCTTGGGTCAATGCGAACAGCAGCCGACGCAACGCTTGTTGCTTCGTCCTTACGTATTCGTCAAGGCCAACCAGCACGTATCGTTGCGCATAGGCGTCCGGCGCGCGCAGCGAGACGAGGGTTTCGCCAAAAGCAACCTCGGCCATGTGGCGTACCGGCTGCCACGCCGCGACAGCATCCACCAGCCCATCGCGCAGCGATTCAATGAGCTTCGAAGGCGTCAGGTCGACCAGTTGAAGCGATTCGGGCTCGATGCGGTGACGCACCAGGAAAGCCCAAAGGAAATACTCGCCACTGGTTCCGAGGGTGACGCCGATCCTGCGTCCGTGCAGATCGTCGGGACCGCGGATGCCACGGTCAATGCGCCCGAGAACGGCAAGCTCGTTGGACGCGCTGGCCACCGAGGCAACGATGCTCAGTGGAGCGCCTTTGAGCACCTCGACAACGACCGGCACATCCGCCGCGACGGCGAGATCCGTCTTCCCACGCAACAGCTCAGTCAGCGCGGCCCTGCCATGTGTCTGCGGAACCAGCGTCGCGTCCAGCCCTTGGTCTCTGAAGAAGCCGCGGGCCGCGGCAAGATGGATCAGCCCCGAATGCGGCACCAGGGGAGTGGCGACCCGAAGCCTGGCTACCTCTGCCTCGGGCTCGTCACGGCGACGGGTCAATCCGTACAGCGAGGCCAGCGCGGCGAACGCACCCATGCCGACCAGGGCGTGGCGACGCCGTAGAACGGATGGGATCGGACCGTGCACTCGAACTCCCTAACCAGCCCCTACAACGGTGCGCCTGGAGTAGTTATTGCTGGCGCACGCGAACGTGAGAAGCCTACGGGCCTGCTCAGTCTTTGACAAGACTTCTTTGATGCTTTTTCGGCGTTGATCACTCCAGAAGTAGTGTTAGGGAAGGTTCCTTCTTCCCTGGATAGGTGGGAGCGAAGACGAGGCGCGCACCGCGCAGGTCAACCAGATCCTCGGCCTCCTCGGGGAGTACGGCCTGCTCCTGCCGCAGGGCATCGCCTACATCCCCCAGCGCGCCGGCAGGAGCAGGCCGGCTGCCACGCCTTTGATCTTGCGCAATGCTGGCAGCGCGGGCTGACGTAGGCTGCGAGCGGGTTCGGAACTCAGCGATCTCGATAGCGCGATCCGGACGAACTTGCCGGTTGTCGGACGAATCCCTGGTTTGGCCGACGCCTTCCTTTTGAGGTGCCGCTATGAAGATTCTTCTCGCTGTCGACGGCAGCGCTTACACCCAGCACATGCTCGCCTACCTGGCATTGCACGAACGCTGGTTCGAGCCGGGCCATGCCTACACGGTATTTCATGCCGTGCAAAAACTGCCGGGCGGGCTCATTGCCGCCATGAGCGACGAAGCCGTCCAGGCGCGTTACGACGCAGAAGCCGAGGAGGTCTTCGCACCCGTGCGGGACGCCTTGCAGGTGCGAGGCCTCAAGCCTGCGTTCCAGCATCGGGTCGGTGATCCGGGGCGGCTCGTGGCCCAGCATGCCGACCAGGGCGGCTACGACCTCGTGGTGCTGGGCTCGCACGGCCATGGCGCATTGTCGGCAATCGTGGTGGGCTCCGTCGTCACCAAGGTGCTGGCGCTGTGCAGGGTGCCGGCCTTGATCGTGCGCGGCCCGCTCGGCGACGCGCTTTAGCCGGGGACCGGAGACTGCCATGTATCGAAGCCTGCTGATACACCTGGACGAGGGCGCGCACTGCGCCGCGCGCGCTGACGTGGCGCAGAGGCTGGCGCGCCGCTTTGGCGCCCACCTCGTCGGCCTGGCGCCGAGCGGTCGGACGCCGGTCTCGCTGAGCTTTGCCGCGACCGCCATGCTGGCCGAGGCGGCGCAAGCCGTCCGCGCCGACGCGCAGCGGCGGGCCGACGACTTCGTGGCCGCCTGCCATGCCGCTGGGCTGATGTCCGTCGAAGCGCTGGCGGATCCTGAAGACGCGGTGGTCTCCCTTGTCGACCATGCCCATTGCAGCGACCTCGTCATCCTTGGCCAGGGCGAGGACGCTGCCGCGCGCGCCGTGGTCGAGCATGTCGTGCTGGAATGCGCGCGGCCTGCGCTGGTACTGCCCTATGCGGGCACCGTCGACCCCATCGGGGAGCGCGTTCTCGTGGCCTGGAACGACAGCCCGGAAGCCGCGCGTGCGCTGCGCGACGCGTTGCCAATGCTCCGCCAAGCGCGCGAGGTCACGGTGATGCGATGCGACGCCCCTGGCGGCTCGGTAGAGGAACTCGGCGCCGCCATCCAAGGCAAGCTGGAGGCCTTGCGCCGCTGGTTGATGTGGCATGGCGTGGACGCCCAGTTGCGGCTGGAGGTCTCGGACCTCGATGCTGGTGAGCTGCTGCTGTCGCGCGCCGCGGACCTGGGTGCCGACCTGCTGGTCATGGGGGCCTGGGGCAGGGCGCGCTGGACGCAGAGGTGGCTGGGCGGCGCGACGCGCACTCTGCTGGACAGCATGACGTTGCCGGTGCTGATGTCGCATTAGCAGGCACGGGCCGGCTCACAGCCAGGCCCAAGCTGCGGCGGCGCCGATGCTGCAGATGGCCACGCTCGCCAGGCCCATGCTCCGGCGCACATCGCCGCGCGCAGTCAGCATCACCATGGCGATCTTCACTACCGTGTTGGCGAGCAGGGCGGCCAGCACGGCCCAGGCAGTCCAGGCCGTAGAGACCGTCCTCATGGCGCCGGCGCTCCGGCCGCTGAGCGACAGCACGATGGCGTCGACGTCTGCCGCGCCGGCAAGCGCCGAGACGGCGATCAAACCGCCGGCGGGGAACTGTTGCTGGGCCAGCTTCACGATCACCAGTACGACCGCGAACAGCGCACCGAAGCGGATCGCCGCGCCCAGGCTGAACGGGTTCTTCAGCGGCGCGGTGCTTGCCGTGGCGGTGCTCGCGGCGGCAGCGCCGGCCAGGTAGTGCCGCAGTGCCAGTGCGCCGGATACCACGCTCATCACCACCAGTGGCAGCCACAGCGCGGCCAGCAAGGGCGGGTTGAGCACGGCGACGATGGTCATCACGCGCAGGAACATCACCAGCCACGCGCAGAGGATGCCGGCCGTGATGGCGCTGCTGTTGGCGGCGGGCCCGGCCCTGCGGCTGTCGCGTGCGAAGTTCAGCGTGGTGGCCGTGGACGACACCAGGCCGCCGGCCAGGCCGGTGATGGCGGCGCCGCGCGCCGGACCCAGCCAGCGCATGCCGACGTAGCCGGCCAGCGAGAGTGCCAGGATCAGCACGACCATCAGCCACAGCTGGTAGGGGTTGAGGGCCTGCCAGGGGTCCATCGTTTCGTTGGGCAGCAGGGGCAACACGATCACGGAGGCGATCAGCAGCTTGAGGCCTGCCAGGATGTCGTCAAGGCCCAGCCGTTGCACCAGCGCGTGCAGCGGCTGTTTGAATGCCAGCACCGCCGACAGCGTCACGGCCAGCGCCACGGCGAGCGCCTGGTGGCCGGTGGCCGCCAGGCCACCCAGCAGCACGACGAGCACGGCGGCGATCTGGCTGGTCATGCTCGGTGCGGCGTCCCGGCCATCGTGGCGCCACAGCACATGGCGTGTGACGGTCATCGCGGCGACGGCGGCGATCACCACCACCAGGAGCCACGGCAGCTGCAGCGCCTGGCCCAGCCATGCCGAGGTCGCGCCCGCCAGCGCCAACAGGGCATGCGTGCGGATGCCGCCGATGGTGTCGGCGGGCCCGGCGGGCCGCTTCTTCTCCCGTTCGATGCCGACCAGGATGCCGATCAGCAGCGCGGCAAAGAAGCCGCCGGCGAGCTCGGGGGTCATGCCTGCCGCCGCCGGTGCCAGCGCGGTCGACGGTCGAGTGGGTGCACCGGCAACATGGGTATCGGCATGGGCGTCTCCGGTGGAAGGGCGGGTTGCGGGGCCGTCATCGCGACATGAATCTATGCGGCTGCCCCGGCGGCGTCGTTGATCTGCATCAGTCGGGCTTCGTCGGTGCCTTCGTCGCCCGGCTTGATCCAGCGCAAGTCGGCCGCCGCGGCGCTGCCTAGCATGGGGCATCGCCGAGGTGCGGCGATGCCAAGCTCAGCAGAGGACCGAACAAGATGGAACTCCAGACCCAAGCCCACCTGCCCATGCTGCGCCAGCTGCTGCTCTACCGCCAGACGGAGCTGCGCGCCGAGGTGCATGCGGCGCAGCTGGCGCGTCAACGTCAGGCAGAGCAGGGCGACAACCCCGAGGTGAGCGACCTCAAGGACGGCGCCGAGCGGATGCAGCGCCAGCAGACCGAGGACTTCCAGGCCGGGCGCGACCTGCGCGAACTGCAGGACGTCGACGATGCGCTGGGCCGCCTGGATGCCGGCACCTACGGTGACTGCGCCGACTGTGGCGAGGCCATTTCGGTCGCACGTCTGCAGGCCCTGCCGTTTGCGCGCCTGTGTGCGGGCTGCCAGGCAGCCCGGGAGCATCGGGCATGAAGGCGCCGCGTCGCCTTGGCCTCGCGACGTTGAGTGCGGCCACGCTGGCCGCCGTGGCCGCGGGTTGCGCGGTGGAGGTGCAGAACACCAAGCCCGCGCAGGCGCTGGCACGCGAGGCCCTGCCGGAGGGCCAGCGCTACGTCGGCTGGCGGGTCTTCCAGCAGAAATGCGCGACCTGCCACGGCACGGCGGCGACCGGTTCTGCCGCCGCCCCCGACCTGCTGCCGCGGCTGCGCGAGATGGGCTCGCACCAGTTCGCCAGCCTCGTGCTCAGGCGCTATGACTGGATCCTCGCCGCCGCGGAGTCCGACCCGCAGGCCGCAGGGCAGAGCGCCGTGGCCGAGAAGATCCTGCAAGGCCGGGAGGCGGCGCTGGTGATGCCGGCCTGGCAGGGCGACCCCATGGTCACGGCCCACATCATCGACCTCTACGCCTATCTTGCGGCGCGCGCCGATGGCACCCAGGGACCGGGCCGGCCGGCTCGGTAGCCAGCCGGCAGGCCGACCGTCAGCGCCGGTTTTTTCACGGCGCAGCCACCGCCGCTCGCGGCGCTGTTTGATCTCACGCAAGGCTCTGTGCCATCGCGCTGGCTAGGCTGGCGCAACTCAGCAAGGAGACCTCGATGCCGAACACGCCGCGATATGAGTCAGCACGCCGCAGGGTGGCCCCATGAGTGCGTCAGCTGGGCTCAGCCTGCGCTTTCTGGGCGCCACCGGCACGGTGACCGGTTCGCGCTATCTCGTCGAATGGCAAGGCCGCCGCCTGCTGGTGGATTGCGGCCTGTTCCAGGGCCTCAAGCAGCTGCGCCTGCGCAACTGGGCGCCCTTCGCCGTGCCGGCCGCGTCTCTCGATGCGGTCGTGCTGACCCACGCCCACATCGACCACAGCGGCTTCCTGCCGCGCCTGGTCAGCGAGGGCTTTCGCGGGCCCATCCACGCCACGCCCGGCACCGCCGAGCTGCTGTCCATCCTGCTGCCCGACTCAGGTCGGCTGCAGGAGGAGGACGCGCGCTATGCCAACCGGCATGGCTTCAGCCGCCACACGCCGGCCCTGCCGCTCTACAGCGAAGCCCAGGCGCTGCAAAGCCTCAAGCAAGTGCGCCGGCACGAGTTCGGCCGCAGCTTCGACCCACTGCCCGGGCTGACGGCGGCCTTCAGCCATGCCGGCCACATCATCGGTGCGGCCAGCGTCCACCTGGCCACGGCGGCGGGGTCAATCAGCTTCTCGGGCGACCTGGGCCGGCCCGACGACCCGGTCATGCTGCCGCCGGCGCCAGCGCCGGATGCCGACATTGTCGTCATCGAGTCGACCTATGGCGACCGGCGCCACGCCGGCGCTCCCAGTGCCGACGCGCTCTGCGACGTCGTCGCCCGCACGGCCGCGCGCGGCGGCACGACGCTGATCCCGGCCTTCGCGGTGGGGCGGGCGCAGGCTATCCTGCATGCCCTGCTGCGCCTGAAGGCCGAGCGCCGCATTCCCGACCTGCCGCTCTACCTGAACAGCCCGATGGCCACGCAGGTCACGCGGCTGGTGCAGAGCCATGTCGACGAGCATCGCCTGACCGAGGCCGACCGGCGCGCCCTGGTCGAGAACGTGCGTTACGTGCGCACCGAAGACGAATCGCGCGCGCTCAACCGGCCGTCCTTCCCCAGCGTCATCGTCGCGGCCAGCGGCATGGCCACGGGCGGCCGCGTGCTGCATCACCTGGAGGCCCTGGCCCCCGACCCGCGCAACGCTGTCGTCTTCGTCGGCCACCAGGCCGCCGGAACGCGCGGCGCCACGCTGCTGGGTGGGGCTGAAAGCATCCGGATGCACGGCAAGTGGGTGCCGGTGCGCGCGCAGATCGCGGCCATCGACGGCATGTCCTCGCATGCCGACCAGGCGCAGCTGCTGGACTGGCTGGCCACGCTGAAGCGGCCGCCCCGCCATGTCTACCTGACGCACGGCGAGCCGCAGTCCGCCGACGCGCTGCGCCAGGCCATTGAGGAGCGCTTCGGCTGGCCCGCCTCCGTACCCGACTACCTCGACACCGTCACGCTCTGATCTCGTTGCCCCCCAGGAGTTGCCATGCCCACCATGAAAGCCGCCGTCGTTCGCGCCTACGGTGAACCGCTCAGTCTGGAGGAGGTGGCCATTCCCGATGTGCCGCCCGGGCAGATCCTCGTCAGGGTCGCGGCCTGCGGCGTCTGCCACACCGACCTGCATGCGGCCGACGGCGACTGGCCGGTCAAGCCGCCGCTGCCCTTCATTCCCGGCCATGAAGGCGTCGGCCATGTGGCGGCGCTGGGTGCGGGCGTCAAGAGCGTCCGCGAGGGCGACCGCGTCGGCGTGCCCTGGCTGCACACCGCCTGCGGCCATTGCGAGCATTGCCTGACCAGCTGGGAGACGCTCTGCGACGCGCAGCAGATGACGGGGTACACGGTCAACGGCAGCTTTGCCGAGTACGTGCTGGCCGATCCGGCCTATGTGGGCCACCTGCCGGCCAACGTCTCGTTCGAGTCGCTGGCGCCCATCCTCTGTGCCGGGGTCACGGTCTACAAGGGGCTCAAGGTGCTGGACGCGCGCCCGGGCCAGTGGGTGGCCATCGTCGGCGTGGGTGGGCTCGGCCACTTGGCCGTGCAGTACGCGCGCGCCATGGGCTTTCACGTCGTCGCCGTCGACATCGACTCCGCCAAGCTCAAGCTCGCCGCCCAACTGGGCGCGGAGCTGTGCATCAACGCCGCCGAGGAGGACCCGGTGGCCCTGCTGCAGAAGCAGCTGCGCGGCGTGCACGGCGCCCTCGTCACCGCGGTGTCGCGCGAGTCCTTCAGCCAGTCGCTGGGCATGCTGCGCAAGCGTGGAACCATGTCCATGGTCGGTCTGCCGCCGGGCGACTTCGCGCTGCCGATCTTCGATGTCGTGCTGAACGCCAAGACCGTGCGCGGCTCCATCGTCGGCACGCGCCAGGACCTCAACGAGGCCCTGCAGTTCGCCGCCGAAGGCCTGGTGCATGCCACCACGACGACACACCGGCTGGAGGACATCAACCGCATCCTCGACGGCCTGCGCCATGGCCGCATCGAGGGCCGGGCAGTGCTGAGCTTCGCCTGAACTTCAGCCGGCTTTCGCGCCGAGCTGGCGCATCTGCCGGCGCCACTTCGCCACACCGGCCTCGCCCAGGCGGCCGCGCTGCCCCGGCGTCCGCGCTACGGCAGGTACACAACGCGCTGGTGACGAGTTCTCGCCCGCCGCCCGACCGAGCCGGCCCCTCCTCAGCGGTTGACGCTCAGGACCAGCGCCGCCTGCAGGATGCGGCAGCGCCTGAGGGCCGGTGGCAGGCTGGCGCCCAGGTCCTTGGTCAGGGCGGCGGTCGGGTGGCCAGGCATGGCCAACCCGAAGAAGACCGGAATGCGCGCGCCTTGCGCGATGCGGCGCACGAGGGCCTCGGGCAGGTGCTGGCATTCGATCGCGTCATAGAGCTCGCTGAGCAGCCTCGCCACGGCATCGATCTGCTCGGCGCTGCTGCTCTCGTCCAGCCCTGGTGCGACCAGGGAGACCTGGGCGCCCAGCGCCGTCGCGGCGGTGACGAAGTCGCGCTGGCCTTCGTCGCCTGGCGTCATCGTGAAGAGAGCCAGCCGCTTGCCCCGCAGTGGCTTGAGCTGGACGGCGTCCAGATCTGCCAGCGCGCGTGCCTGTGCCACCAGCGCGGTGGCGGTCAGCGGCGCGGTGAGATCGGCGTTGGGGGCGAGGTGACGGGCAAGGGAACACATGCGGCGTCAGCGTATCGAAGCGATAGGGCGCGCCCTTTGACCGAGGTCAACCCGTTTGAATGCTCGTTGGAGACCGATCTTCGGTGACCGTTGGTTCGACGAGTGTTACGCACCGCCATCAGGCCACGCCACCGAAAGAGCACCATGCAGATGACTGCAGCACAACTCGCCATCGTCGAGACGCCAACAGGTGGCGAACCTGGCCCATCGCCTGCCGCGGCGCGCTTCGCATGTCCTTAGCGACGGCGCGGAGGCAACTCCTGGCACGCTGCGTGGTCATGTGCGTGGCCGGCTCCCTGACTCTTGGGTTTCGTCCTCTTTGGAGAGCAGTCATGGCAACGCCCGTAAAGGGTCAGGTCATGATCCTCCACTGTGAAGCCAGGAGGAGCCAGAGCAGCCAAATTGCCGGGGCAAGCATCGACTTCGAACACGCGCTGGCAGGTCAGGCACTGGAAGTGGTGATGGTGTCCGCCACCGGCCACTTCGTATCGAGCAACCTCGCCGGGCAGTAGTACCGAGCGCAGCTCGCCTTCTTCCATCAGCACACGCAAATTGCGATAGACGGTAGCCAGACTTAGACCAGGGGCGCCGGCTTCAGCAGCCTGCAGGATCTCTTGCGGCAGCAGCGGACGTGCAGCATCGGTAATTGCCTGCCGGATGGCCGTTCGCTGTCGGGTGTTGCGTTCCATGGGCTGAAGCTTAGCTTCGACATTAATGCAAATGACTTCGCATTATGATTAATGCATTGCCACACCTCTGACATCATGCTTTCTCGTCCGCTTCATCCTCTTGCGCTTGCCATCTCAACGCTCGTTGCAACGTTTGCGCAAGCCGAACCCGACGTAACTCTGCCGGCCGTAGAGGTTGTCGGGCGAACTGCGTCCGGGGCGTACCACGCCGGTGACGCCAGCGGCGCCAAGACGGAACTGCGGCTGCGAGAGCTGCCGCAGTCGGTGCGCGTCATGACGCGCCAGGCCATCGACGACCTCGGTGCCACCAAGCTTGACGACGTGCTGGACTACGTTGGCGGCGTATCTCGCCAGAACAACTTCGGCGGCCTCTGGGACAACATCGCCGTGCGCGGCCTCGCCGGCAATGAGAACTCCGGCATGGCCACGCTGCTGAACGGCTTCTCGTCCAACCGTGGTTTCAACGCTCCGCGTGATCTCGCGGGCGTCGAGCGCATCGAATTCCTCAAAGGGCCGGCCGCCGCGCTCTACGGCAGCAGCGAACCGGGTGGCACGCTGAACATCGTCTCCAAGCGCCCGCTCTGGCAGGCTGGCCATGCGCTGGAGGTCTACGCCGGCAGCTTCGGCCTCAAGCGCGCCGCGCTCGATAGCACCGGCCCGGTCAGCGCCGCGCTGGCCTACCGTCTGAACCTCGCCATCGAGGATCGTGACAGCTTCCGCGACCACGTCCAGGCACGCCGCGAAGTCATCGCGCCCGCCTTCAGCTGGAAGCTCGGCGCTGACACGACGCTGGACTACGCCGGCGAGCTGGTGCGTCACCGCACGCCGCTGGATCGCGGTGTCGTCGCGACGGCGGATGGCCGGCTGGGCGTCATCCCCCGTGAGCGCTTCCTCGGCGAGCCTGCGGACGGCGACGTGACGGTGGAAAACCGCACCCACCAGCTCATCCTGTCGCATGACTGGAACGCTGACTGGCGCAGTCGCATCGGCCTGTCCTCCCGTGAAACCTCGGTCCGCGGCTTTTCCACCGAACCGACCGCGCTGCAGCCCAGCGGCGTGCTGACGCGCCAGCGGCGCTCGCGCGACTTCGACTCCGAAGACCTTGCGCTGCAGGCTGAGCTGCAGGGCCAGCTTCGCACCGGCAGCGTGTCCCATGAACTGCTGCTGGGCGCCGAGGCTTATCGCTTCGATATGGATTCGGTGATGCTGCGCGTCAACCCGACGAGCGCCAACCCTTACGCCATCGACATCTACCGGCCGGTCTACGGCCAGCCCCAGCCCACGCCGGCGGCCAATACCGACACGCTGGAACTGCAGCGCAACCATGCCTTCTATCTGCAGGATGCGGTCACTCTCGCACCTCAATGGCGACTGGTGGCCGGCGTGCGGGTGGACCACTACCGCCAATCGCTGCGGAACCGCCGCAACAGCATGACGACACGCCAGGACCCGACGGCCACCTCGCCGCGGGTGGGCCTGAGCTGGCTGCCTGCGCCGCAATGGACTGTCTACGCCAGCACCGGCCGTTCCTTCCGCCCCAATGTCGGCACGGACTTCGGCGGCCAAGGTTTCGCGCCCGAGAGCGGCCGTGTGCTGGAACTCGGCAGCAAGTGGGAAAGCGCCGACCGCCGCATGGGGATCACGGCAGCGCTGTTCGACATCCGCAAGCGCAACGTGCTGACGGCAGACCCGGTCAACACCGGCTTTTCCATTGCCGCGGGTGAAGTCGGCAGCCGAGGGCTTGAGGTCGACTTCGCTGGCCAGATCAGCACGCACTGGCGCGTCAATGCGAGCCTCGTTCTCAACGACGTGGAGGTCAGGCGCGACAACACGCTGCCGACCGGCACGCGTCTGCTGAATGTGCCGAAGGTGAACGGCAGCCTGTTGGCGGTCTACGAGGGCGTGGTCGGCAACGGCCAGCGGTTCGGCCTTGGCGGCGGCGTCACACATGTCGGCGCGCGAATCGGCCAGACCGCGACGAGCTTCGAGCTGCCGGACTACACGACCGCCAAGTTGGTCGGTCACTGGCGCATCAGCCCGTCGCTGCGCGCGACGCTCGACGTGGACAACCTCTTCGACACCACCCACTACACCAGCTCCTACAGCCGCGTTTGGGTCACGCCCGGTGCGCCGCGCACCGTGACGCTGGGCCTGCAGGCCAAGTTCTGAACGCGAGTCCGACATGAGTTCAACGACCACCCCGCTGCTGGACGTCGCGGATGTCGCCGCCGGCTACAACGGCCTGGACATCCTCAATGGCCTGACGCTGCAGGTCGCGCCCGGCGAGATCTACGCTTTGCTCGGCGCCAACGGCGCCGGCAAGACGACGACGCTCAACCTGCTGCTGGGCTTCGTGCGCGCGCGCCGCGGCCGTGTGCGAGTAGGCGGCGTGGATCCCGCGCAGGACGCAGCGGCCGTTCGGCGCCAGGTGGCCTACATCCCGGAGAACGTCGCGCTGTATGAGCACCTGACCGCGCGCGAGAACCTGGACTACCTGCTGTTTCTTGCCGGCCAGCCGCAGGACGCTGCTGCCGTCGGCGCGGCGCTGTCAGGCGCGGGCTTGGACGCCGCCGCCCACGATCGCCGCGTGGCCGGCTTCTCCAAGGGCATGCGCCAGAAAGTCGCCATCGCGCTCGCTCTCGCCCGCCACGTGCCGGCGCTGCTGCTGGACGAGCCGACCTCCGGCCTCGACCCCCAGGCCGCCGCCGAGTTCAGCCGGCTGCTCGGGCTGCTGCGCGCGCGCAGCGTTGCCATCCTGATGGTCACGCACGACCTGCTTGGCGCCGCCGAGGTGGCCGACCGCATCGGCTTCCTGCTGGCCGGACGGCTGGTGGAAGAAGTGCGGGCGTCGGGCTCCGACCGTTTCGATGTGCGCGCACTGCAGCGGCACTACGCCGCAGCGGAGGTCGGGGCATGAGCATCGTGCGCCGCGTCGCGGCCGAAGAGCTCCGGCTGATGCGCCGCGACCGCGTCGCGATGCTGGGCCTTGTGCTGTTGTTGGTGCTGAGCGCCATCGCGGCGTTCACGGCCTGGGAGTATCAGCGTGGCGCCCAGGCCGAACGCCAGCACCGGCAGGCCCAGGTGGCGCACGAGCTCGAGGCCCAGCCCGACCGCCACCCGCACCGCATGGTGCATTACGGACACTTTGTGTTCCGCCCGCTGACCGCGCTCGCCGCATTCGATACCGGCATCGATCCCTTCACGGGCCATACGCTCTTCCTCGAAGGCCACCGTCAGAACAGCGCCAACTTCGGCGATGTGCGCCAGTCCTCGCTGCTGCTGCGCTTCGGCCAGCTCACGCCGGCCTTCGTGCTGCAGGTGCTGGCGCCGCTGCTGCTTGTCTTCATCGGCCATGCCGCCGTCGCGCGCGAGCGCGAGAGCGGCACCTTGCGCGTGCTGCTGGCGCAGGGGCTGCGGCCGGGCCAGTTGGTCGCTGGCAAGCTGCTGGCACTCTCCGGGGTGGCTGCGCTGATGCTCGCGCCGGCGCTGCTGGCGCTGGCGGGCATCGCACTTGGCATGCCGGCTCAGGCAGGCCTGGCGCTGGCACTGGGACTGGCCTACGCGGCATGGCTCGCAATGTGGGCGCTGGGCGTGGCGACCGTGTCCACCCTCGCGAGCCGCGGGCGTGACGCGCTGATGGCGCTGCTTGCGCTGTGGACGGTCAGTGTGGTGCTGCTGCCCCGGCTGGCGCCGGAAGTCGCAGCGGCCACGCTTGCGCTGCCCACGCGGCTGGAGATCGACATCGCCGTCGAGCGCGACCTGGCGGCCCTCGGCGACAGCCATAACCCGGACGACCCCTACTTCAACGAGTTCCGCCGCAAGGTGCTCGCTCGGTACGGCGTCTCGCGCGTCGAGGACCTGCCGGTCAACTACAAGGGCATCGTCGGCATGGAAGGCGAGCGGCTGACCAGCCAGCTGTTCGACCGCTATGCGCGGGAGAGTTTCACGCTGCAGCAGGCCCAGGTGGAGCGGCTGGAGTTCTTCTCGCTGCCCAGCCCTGTCATCGCGCTGCGGCGTCTTTCCATGAGCATTGCCGGCACCGACCTGTCCTCTTATCGTCGCTTTCTGGAGCAAGGCGAGGCGCACCGCTACGCGCTGATCCAGGCGCTGAACCGGCTGCAGGCAGAGAAGCTGACCTGGGCCTCGGACCGCAACAGCCGCGAGAGCCGCATCAGCAAGGAGCACTGGCACGGTCTGGCCGAGTTCAAGTTCGTGCCGGAGCCGCCCGCCGAGGCCCTGCGCCGTGCCGAGCCGATGGCGGCGGTGCTGCTGGTCTGGCTTGGCGCGCTTGGCGCAGCGCTGGCATTCGCGACCCGGCGGCTGCAGGGAGCCATGCGATGAGCGCGCTGCGCTATGAATGGCGCCTGCTGGCGCGGTCGCGCTGGGCCGTCTGCGCGCTCGTGCTGCTGTTGGCGCTGAGCGCCATCGCCGTCGTGTCGGGCCTGCGCGAGGTGCAGCGCCAACACGACACCATCGCCCGCGTCGCCGCGCTGCAGCAGCAGGAACTTGCCGGGCAGGCCCCCAAGCTGACGCGCCGGGGCGACGCCGGTACGGTGGCCTACTACGCCTTCCTCAGCACCTGGGATCCGCCGTCGTCTGCAGCCTTCCTGGCCCAGGGTCTGCGTGACGTTTCGCCCTTTGTGCTGCGCGTGCGTGCGCTGGCATTGCAGTCGCAGCTGCATGAGGGCGAGACCTTCAACCCCGAGTTGGCCTTGGCCGGACGCTTCGATTTCGCCTTCGTGGCGGTCTATCTGCTGCCACTCTTCCTGATCGCGTTGCTGCACGACCTCGTCAGCAGCGAGCGCCAGTCCGGCCGCCTGGGCACGCTGCGCGCACTGCCCGGTGCGGGGCCAAGCCTGTGGCAGCGCCGTGCCGCGCTGCGTGCGGGGCTGGCGTCGCTGTGTGTGCTGCTGCCGGCGGCTGCGGGTGCGCTGGCCAGCGGGATGCCGGCCGGTGCGCTGGCCGCCGTCGTCGTCGCCGTGCTGGCGTATGTGGCTTGCTGGTCGGGACTGGCGCTGCTCGTCGCCTTGCGCGGCGGCAGCTCGGTGGCGAATGCGACCACGCTGATGGGTGCCTGGGCCGTGCTGACGCTCGTCTTGCCCACTGTGGGCAACGCGGCGCTGGCGCGAAACGTGCCGGTGCGTCAGGGGGTTGAGCTGATGCTGGCCCAGCGCGAGACAGTGCATGGAGGTTGGGACCGTCCGCGGGAGGAAACACTCGCGCGCTTTTTCCAGACCCATCCGCAATGGCAGCACACCGCGCCGCTGCCGGCCGGTTTCCACTGGAAGTGGTACTACGCCTTCCAGCAACTCGGCGACGAGAGCGTGGCGCCCCAGGTTGCCGCCTATCGCGAGAGCCTCATGGCGCGCCAGCGCGCCACCGACGCGCTCGGCGTTGCGCTGCCTGGCGTGGGACTGCAAGCCGTGCTTCACCGCGTGGCGCGCACCGACCTCCTCGCGCAACTGCGCTATCAGGATGCGGTCACGGCCTTCCATACGCGATTGCGCAACCACTACTACCCCTACCTGTTCGAAGCACGGAGATTCGGCGCTGACGATTTCGACCGGCTTCCGCGTTTCGAGCCTGCCGCCGATGCGCCGGAAGTCCCTGTGACGCCATTGGCGGTCCTGGCACTGCTGGGCTGCGCCGTGCTGGCCCTGGGCCTTCGCGCGGCCGGTCGTGTTGAGGGGCTGCGTTGAATCGGGTGCTCTCCATGTTGCCGGCGGGCAGTCTGCTGACTTGCAGCGCTGCGGCGCGGTTGTGGGTTGTCTTGGTTCCGCTGGCCATCTTGTGGTGCCTGGTGGCCTGGGCGATGGCGGCGCCGTGAACGCAGTCATCTTGCGCGACCTCATCGTCGCCCATCGCGGACAGCTCGCCGTGGGGCCGCTGTCGGGCGCTTTTGAGGCCGGCACCGCGACGGCCATCGTCGGTCCCAACGGGGCGGGCAAGAGCAGCCTGCTTGCTGCCATTGCCGGCCGGCTTCTGCCTGTGCAAGGCAGCGTTTCGATCAGGCCAGGCCTGCATCACGCGTGGCTGGAACAACACGCCGCGATTGACCGCAGTCTTCCCCTGGCCGTTGCAGACCTCGTGGCTTTGGGCGCCTGGCAAAGCATGGGGCTGTGGCGCGGGTTGGGACGCGATATGCGCAGACGCGTGGAAGGTGCACTGGAGGCCGTCGGCCTCGCAAGCCACCTGAAGCGGATGATCGGTGAACTGTCCGGCGGCCAGTTACAGCGCGCGCTGTTCGCCCGCGTGCTGATGCAGGATGTGCCGCTCATACTTCTGGACGAGCCCTTCAACGCCATCGATCCGCGTACGACCGCAGACCTGCTGGCCCTGATCTCGCGCTTGCGCGGCGAGGGCCGCACCGTCATCGCGGTGCTACACGATCTCGGTCAGGTGCACGCGCATTTCGACCGCACGCTGCTGCTGGCGCGCGAGCCTATCGCCTGGGGACCGACCTCCGAGGTGCTGACGCCCACCCAGCTCCGCCGCGCGCAGCTGGGCATGTCGGGCTGGCATGTCGGAGAGGATATGGCGGCATGACGCTCTACGCGCTCGCCATCTCTCCCTTCGTGGAGTTCGGCTTCATGCGCCGCGCCCTGGTGGCTTGTCTTGCGCTGGCCTTGGGCAGCGCGCCGGTCGGGGTGTTGCTGGTGCTGCGCCGCATGAGCCTCGTCGGGGACGCGATGGCGCACGCGCTGCTGCCCGGCGCGGCATTGGGGGCGGCCGTGGCTGGTTTCTCGCTGTGGGCCATGAGCGTGGGGGGCTTCATCGCCGCGCTCGCGGTGGCGCTGATGGCCAGCTGGCTGACGCAGCGCACCGCGCAGCGTGAAGACGCTAGCTTCACGGCGCTCTACTTGATCGCACTGGCCGCTGGCGTGATGCTGGTATCCAGCCGTGGCAGCAGCGTGGACCTGACGCATCTGCTCTTCGGCAGCGTGCTGGCGGTGGACGATGAAGCGCTGCTGCTCGTTGCGGGCGTGGCGTCTGCCAGCCTGCTGGCGCTGGCTGCCGCCTACCGGCCCCTGCTCGTTGCCTGTATGGACCCGGCCTTCCTGCGTCAGATGGGTAGCGGCGGCTGGTCCAGCACCTTGCTCCTGGTGCTGGCCGTAGCGAATCTTGTCGCCGGCTTCCAGGCCTTGGGCACGCTGATGGCGGTGGGTTTGATGATGCTTCCGGCCACGGCGGCCCGCTTCTGGGCGGCGCGCATCGGACCGCAGATGGCGGTCGCCGCACTGCTCGCACTGCTGTCAGGCGCGGCCGGGCTGCTGCTTTCCTTCCACGCCGAGCAAGCCTCGGGTCCGGCCATCGTGCTCGTGGCCGGCGGGTTGTACCTGCTGTCGCTGTTGCTGGGTGCCCGCGAGGGGCTGTTGTGGCAGATGCGGCGCGGAAGGCCGTCATGAAGCGCCGCACGCTGCTGGCGGCAGCAGGCGTACCGCTGATGGTTGAGGCAGAGAAGGCGCCATTGCGCGTCGTCGCGAGCTTCTCCATCCTTGCCGACCTGGTGCGCGAGGTGGGCGGGCCGCTCGTCGCCGTGGACAGCCTGGTGGGCCCGGACGCCGACGCCCACGTCTACGAGCCCAAGCCCCGTGACGTGCGCCGCATCGCGGGTGCGGAACTGGTCGTCGTCAACGGACTCGGATTCGAGGGCTGGCTGGAACGGCTGCTCGCTGCCAGTGGCTACCGCGGGCCGGTGGTCGTCGCCACCGACGGCATCAAGCCGCGCCTGGCCGGCCTGAGCGTGGATCCGCATGCCTGGCACGACGCCGCGTTGGCTCAGCGCTATGTCGCCACGCTCGGCCAGGCGCTCACGAAAGCACGCCCCACCGCGCGCGATGCAATCACCGGCCGCGCCGAGACCTACGCCGCTCAGCTGCGCGCCGCTAGCGCTGCGGTACGCCAACGCCTGTCTCGCGTGCCACGCGAGCACCGCCGGATATTCACGTCGCACGACGCCTTTGGCTACTTCGGCGCCGCCTACGGGGTGGATTTCCTGTCGCCCCAGGGGCCGGGCACCGATCATGAACCTTCCGCTGCAGATGTGGCCGCGTTGATCCGGCAGCTGCGCCGCGATCGTGTGCGCGCCGTCTTCGCCGAGAACATCGCGAATGCGCGCCTGATCGAGCGCATCGCCCGCGAGGCCGGCGCCCGCGTGGGCGGGCGGCTTTTCTCCGATGCGCTGTCCGGTCCTGCCGGGCCGGCGTCAACCTACCTGAAGCTGTTCAAGTACAACGCTGACACGATCTGTGCGGCACTCGGTGTCTGACAGTCGCCATCCCGGGTGCCTTTGGCGCAGCCCCTGCAACGACACCTGCTGCCCACCGCCGTCCTGCCCGGCTTCCTCGGTGCCGGCAGACCGCATGGCTCAACCGCGTCCTGCGCAACCGAGAAGGCCGGCGCGTGGCCGTCATCGTCAATGCCATGAGCGACGTCAACATCGACGCCTCCCTCGTGCGCGACCGTGCAGACGTGGACGGCGTGGGCCTCTCGCGTGCAAAGGAGACGTTGGTGGCGATGAGCAATGGCTGCATCTGCATCGGCCGTGATGCTTGATCGGAGGACTTCTGCTTCCTAAGCGGTCGGACGCGCTCTACCGGTCCAAACTCGGGGGGCAGCAAGGTTTTCGCTAACCCGGCACGAGCACTTCACAGGCTACTCTCCACGCTCAGCAGGTGCCCCGGGGCGTCGGCGCGGTTCAGCTTACTTGAAGGCCAACATGATCAAGCAGCTTCTTATCTATGAAACCGCGGTGCCGGTCTCGGCGGCCCGTCACGGCAAGGTGTCGCTGGCCCCCAGCCCGGACTACGCCTTCTCCGCCGGCATCAATGCCGCACCTTTGATGGCTGTGGAGTTTCTTCGTGCGGCGACCGAATATGCCATTGTCTTCACCATGGCCGGCGACGACGTGATACCTGCCGCCGTGCTTGGGGTCAAGGACGACCAGAACCTCTTTCTCGGTGCTGACCGTCAGTGGCAAGCGAAGTACGTCCCGGCATTCATTCGCCGCTACCCCTTTGTTTTTTCGCGCAATGACGAGGGCAACACGCTGACCTTGTGCATCGACGAGTCGCACCCGGGCGTCAACCGCGAAGGCAATGGCGAGCGCCTGTTCAACGACGACGGAAAGCCCACGCCTTATGTCGAGCGGGTGCTCAAGTTCCTGCAGGAGTACCAGGCGCAGTTTGAGCGCACCCGCGCTTTCGGCCGTCGCGTGCACGAACTCGGCCTGCTCGAGGCCATGCAAGCCGAGGTCACGACGCCCACCGGTGCCAAGCTTTCCCTGAACGGTTTCCATGGCGTCAGCCGCGAGAAGCTGCGCCAGCTCAGCGGCGAGGCTTTGGCCAGCCTGGCCAAGACGGACGAGCTGGAGCTGCTCTATCTGCAACTGCACTCGATGCGAAATTTCGTCGATGTGAAGGACCGCCTGCTCGGCGCACTGGCTGACGAAGAGCCGCCTGCGGTGACAGCACCGGCCCCGGAAAGCGTGCAGTGACGCGCGCGCGCGGCCTGCCCGCTAGCGGGCAGTGTTGCGCCCCGCGCCGACGCACGAGCTGAAGCACCAGCGGCGCGATGCAGAAAACCGCCCCGGTCTATTCCCTGGCCGACGAGCAGCGCTCCCGCAGCGAGTCGACCGCGTGGGCTTCTTTCACGGCGCCCAGCGACAAGGCTGAGTTGTTCGCGTCCTGGCTGGCGCTGCTGGCCGCGCGCATTGCGCGTTCGCGCGCGGCAGTGCTGCTGACGCGTGAAAGCGCGGCAGGCGCATTCAGCGTTGCCGCGGTGTGGCCGGACCCGAGGCGTGACATGCAATACCTGTCGCCGGTGGCGCAGCGGGTGCTGCAGACGCGCGAGGGCGTGGTCAGTGCGCCGGACGGCGAGAACCCGCCCGGCGTCGATGGCCAGGCCCACGTCGGCTATCCGGTCGAGGTGGCGGGGCAGCTGTGCGCTGCGGTTGTCTTCGACCTCGGCCCCGGACCGATGGCCGAACTGCAGATCGCGTTGCGCGACATCCACTGGGCGGCGGCCTGGCTGGTCGACCACTTCCGCGCGCTGGCCCTGGCCGAACGCGAGGCCGAGCTCGCGCGCGCCGCGCTGTTCAACGAGGTGCTGGCCACGGCGATGCAGCACCACCGACTGCAGCCGTCCGCGCTTTCGGTCGTGAACGAACTTGCGCAGCGCCTGCGCTGCGACCGCGTCTCGGCGGGGTTCGAGGCGGCGGGTCAGGTGATGCCGCTGGTGATGTCCAACACCGCCACGTTCGATCAACGCTCTGACCTCGTCCGCTGGGTGGGCGAGGCCATGGACGAGGTGCTCGACCTGGGCGTGCCGGTCCAGGTGCCGGTGCCCGAGAACGAGCCGCTCGGCGCACTGGCGCACGCCGACAGTGCGCGCCAGCTGGGCGTGATGGCCATGCTCTCGGTGCCCGTGCGTGAGCAGCAGCAGACCATCGGCGTACTGACCCTGGAGCGCATCGCCGGCCCGGCGTTCACGGCGGCCGAGCTGGGTTTGGCTGCGGCGCTGGGCGTGCTGCTGGGGCCCTACTGGGGCCTGCAGCGGGCCCGCGAACGTGGCACGCTGGCGCAGCTGCGCGCGGGCGCGCTCGACGGTGTGCGCGAGCTCACCGGGCCGCAGCGTCCGGGACTGAAGCTGGCCGGCGTGGCGGCCCTCGTGACGCTTGCCGTGGTGGCGTTGTGGCAGACCGACTACCGCGTTTCGGCGCGTACCGTGGTCGAAGGCTCGACGCAGATCGCCGCGGTGGCGCCTTTCGACGGTTTCGTCGCCGAGGGCTTGGTGCGTGCCGGTGACACCGTGCGCAAGGGGCAGCCGCTGGCGCGCATGGACGACCGCGACCTGCGCCTGGAACGCTCGCGCTGGCTGGCCGAACGGGAACAATTGCAGCGCCGCTACCAGGTGGCGCAGGCCCAGGCCGACCGCGCCGCCATGGGAGTTCTGGCAGCCCAGGTCAACCAAGCCGAGGCCCAGCTGTCGCTGGCCGAAGAGCGCCTTTCACGCACCACGCTGGTGGCGCCCTTCGACGGCGTCGTCGTTTCGGGCGATCTCAGTCAGCAGATCGGCTCGCCGTTGCAGACCGGGCAGCCGATGTTCGAAGTCGCGCCGCTGCAGGGCTTCCGCGTGATGATGCAGGTCGACGATCGCGACATCGCCAGCCTGGAGGTGGGGCAGCGTGGTGAGCTGCTGCTTTCGGGTCTGCCCGACCGCAAGTTGCCCATCAGCGTCAAGCGCATAACGCCCGTGGCCACGCAGCAGGACGGGCGCAACGTGTTCGCGGTCGAAGCCGCCATCGACGGCACCGCCGGTGCCGCGCTGCGCCCGGGCATGCAGGGCATCGGCAAGGTCGCCGTCGGTGAACGCAGCCTGTTGTGGATCTGGACTCATGGCTTCGTCGACTGGGTGCGTCTGACCGCCTGGACCTGGACACCCTGAGGGGCGGGCCATGCTTGACGCGCCGCTGGAAAGCAGCCTCTGGTACCGCGTTGCCGACTTGCGCCCGCGCCTGGTGGCGCGCGCACGGCTGCACCGTCATATCTACCGCGGCACCGTCTGGTACCTGTTGCAGGACCCGGCCACCGGCCGTGTACACAGGTTCACGCCCGCCGCGCGCCTGGTGCTGGCAGCGATGGACGGCCAGCGCAGCGTGCGCGAGCTGTGGGGCATCGCCGGCGACAAGATGGGTGACGACGCACCGACGCAGGACGAACTGATCCAGCTGCTGGGTCAGTTGCACGGAGCCGACCTGCTCGCCACCGACGTGCCGCCGGACGCGCTGGAGCTGTTCGACCGTGGCCAGCGGGAGGCGCGCGTCAAGCGCCGGCGGTCGTGGGCCAACCCGATGGCCATCCGCATACCGCTGTGGGATCCGGGGCGCTTCCTCGATCGACATCTGGCCGCTTGCCGCACGCTGTGGAGCCGCGGCGCCGGCCTGCTCTGGCTGGCGGTGGTGCTGCCCGCCGTGCTGCTGCTGCCGGCGCAATGGGGCGAGCTGACCGGCAACCTGTCCGACCGCGTGCTCCAAGCCGACAACCTGCTGCTGATGGCGCTGATCTTTCCGCTCATCAAGGCGCTGCACGAGATGGGGCACGCCACGGCCACGCGCGCCGCCGGTGGCGAGGTGCATGACATGGGGTTGATGATGCTGGTGCTGATGCCGGTGCCTTACGTTGATGCGTCGGCGGCCAATGTGCTGCGCTCACGTTGGCAGCGGGCCCTGATCGGCGCCGCCGGCATGGTGGTCGAGCTCTTCATCGCGGCGCTGGCCTTCTATGCCTGGCTGCTGATGGAGCCCGGGGTGGTGCGCGCGGTTTGCTTCAACGTGATGTTCATCGCCGGCATCTCCACGCTGATCTTCAACGGCAACCCCCTGCTGCGCTACGACGCGTACTACATCCTGGCCGACGTGGTGGAGCTGCCCAACCTGGCGGCGCAGTCGGCGCGCTACTGGGGCTACCTGCTCAAGCGCTACCTGTTCCGCCTGCGCGAGATGGAGTCGCCCGCGCAGACGCGCGCCGAGCGCCTGTGGTACGGGTGCTACGGCATCGCGTCGGCGGTCTACCGCGTCTTTGTCTCGCTGGCCATCGCGTTGTTCATCGGCACGCAGTTCTTCTTCATCGGTGTACTGCTGGCCCTCTGGGCTGTGGTCATGATGACGATCATGCCCTTGGGCAAGGCCGTCAAGGCGCTGGCGGCGGTGCCCGAGGCGCGTGAACGCAGTGGCCGCGTCTGGGGCACGGCCGTGGTCAGTGTGGCGCTGATCGTCGCCGTGGTCGGCTTCCTGCCGCTGCCGCACCGCACCGTAGCGCAGGGTGTGGTCTGGCTGCCCGAGCAGTCCATCGTGCGTGCCGGTGCACCGGGTTTCTTCCGCAGCTTCGAGGCGCCGCCGGGTAGCCTGGTCGAGCCAGGCACGCTGCTGGCCCGCAGCGTGGACCCGGCGCTCGACGCCGAGGTGAGACTGCTGCAGGCCCGCGTCGACGAGCTCGATGCCAGCTATGCGGCCGAGTTCGTCGCCGACCGCACGCGCGCCGAGATCGTGCGCGACCAGCTCCAGCATGCGCAGGCCGCGCTGGAACGTGCCCGCCAGCGCAGCCAGGGCCTGGTGGTCGCTGCGGCCACGGCGGGTCGCTTCACGGTGCCCAAGGCCAGCGACCTGGCCGGCCGCCACCTGCAGCAAGGCGGCATCATCGGCTACGTGCTCGGCGACACGCCGCCGGTGGTGCGTGTGGTGCTCGACCAGGCGGCGGTGGACGACGTCACCACGGCCACGCGCGACGTGCAGGTGCGCCGCGCCAGCGAACTGCGCCAGACCTGGCCGGGCCGGGTCGTGCGTCAGGTGCCTGCTGGCCTTGACGAGGTGCCCAGCGCGGCACTGACGCCTTCCGGCGGCGGCCTCATCGCCACCGACCCACGCGACCCCAAGGGCTTGCGCACGCTCGAACGGGTGTTCCAGCTCGACGTCGAGGTCGATGCCTTGGCGGGCCGCGAGCTGCGCTACGGTGAACGGGTGCACCTGCGCTTTGCGCACGAGCCTGCGCCGCTGGCAGCCCAGCTCTGGCCGCCGCTGCGCCGCCTGTTCCTGCGCCACTTCAGTGTCTGACCACCATGTCTGAGGCCCTGCTGCTGCGCCTGAGCCCGCGCGACCTGGCCAGTGGCCGGCCCTATGCCGAACGCGACGAACGCCCCCCGGCCTGGCACGACGAACTGGCGCTGGGCCTGTGGCACGGCGCGGTGCGCCCGCTGTGGCGGCAGTTCGGCGGCCATGCCGCGAGCGCACAGCGGGTGGTGGCGCTGACGCGCAGCTTCGAGGCACAGATGGCCGCGCTGGACGACGCTGCCTTGCGCACACGCGCCGCTGCGCTGCGCCACGAACTGCGGCGCAGCCAGTTCGGTGCCGAGCCCACGGCGCACTTCTTCGCGCTGCTGCGCGAGGTGGCCGGGCGCGTGCTGGGCAAGCGCCACTACGACAGCCAGGTCCATGCGGGTTGGCTGCTGCTGCACGGTGCGCTGGTCGAGATGTCCACGGGCGAAGGCAAGACCTTTGCCGCCACGCTGCCGGCGTGTACGGCCGCGCTGGTCGGGCTGCCAGTGCACGTGGTCACCGTCAACGACTACCTTGCAGCGCGTGACGCAGAGGCCATGGGCCGGCTCTACGCATTCTTCGGCCTGCGCTGCGGCGCCATCGTGCACGAACAGACGCGTGAGCAACGCCGGGGTGTCTATGCCGGCGACATTGCGTACGCCAGCAACAAGGAACTGACTTTCGACTATCTGCGCGACCGCACGGCCTTGGGCGACCGCGCGAGCCCCCTGCACCGCGCCGTGGCCCAGGCCGCAGGCGGCTCGACCGGCCCTGCGACGGTGTTGCGCGGGCTGGCGTTTGCCATCGTCGACGAGGCCGACAGCGTCTTCATCGACGAAGCGCGCACGCCGCTCATCCTGTCGGCCACCTTGCCCGGCGGCCAGCGCAGCCGCATCGTCGGCTGGGCGCTGGCCTTCGCCGCCGGCCTGCAGCCGGGGGTCGACTTCGAGGTCGAACGCGCCTTCATGCGTGTGCGGCTGACCGACACGGGCCGCGACCGCATCGAGACCCTGGTGGACGACGCCGCGCAAGTCGATGAATCCGTGGCCGCCGTGATGCCCGTCGACACCGACCTGCCATCCGGTGCGACGCGCCGCGGCTGCACCGAAGCCGTGACGCAGGCGCTGTCGGCGCTGTGGCTCTACCACCGTGATCAGCAGTACGTGGTCGCCGACGGCAAGGTGCAGATCGTCGATGAATCCACCGGCCGTGTCATGGCCGACCGCGCCTGGGAACGCGGCCTGCACCAGATGATCGAGGCCAAGGAGGGCCTGGACGTGACCGGCGAACGCGTGACGCTCGCGCGCATCACCTACCAGCGCTTCTTCCGCCGCTACCTGCGCCTGGCCGGCATGACCGGCACCGCCACCGAGGTGGCCGCCGAGATCGGCCGCGTCTACGGCCTGCCGGTGTGGCGCGTCCCGTTGAACCGCCCGTCGCGGGCGCGCCTCGCGCTGCCGCGCTGCCTGCGCAGCAGCGACACGCGCTGGGAAGCGGTGGTGGCGAGCGTGCACGAACACGCGGTCGAGCGCGGCCGGCCGGTGCTGGTGGGCACACGCACGGTGCTGGCTTCGGAACAGCTGTCGGCGCGCCTGGCGGCGGCGGCGATTCCGCATGTGGTGTTGAACGCCAAGCATGATCGTGATGAGGCCGAGATCATTGCCCGCGCCGGCGTCGCCGGGACCGTGACGGTTGCCACCAACATGGCCGGGCGTGGCACCGACATCGTGCTTGGCCCGGGCGTGGCCGAGCGCGGCGGGCTGCATGTCATCCTGAGCGAATACCACGAGTCTGCGCGCATCGACCGCCAGCTCTTCGGCCGTGCCGCGCGCCAGGGCGACCCGGGGAGCGGCGAGGCCCTCGTGGCCGTCGACGACGAGCTGTTCCGCATCCACGCGCCGGCGTTGGCCGCGCTGGCGCAGCGCTGGCTGGCCGTGCGGGCCGAGCTGCCGGTAGCGATCATTTGGCTGTTGCGCCGCGCGGCGCAGGCCTCGGCCGAGGCGCGCAACCGCAGCGCGCGCACGGCCAGTCTCAAGCAGGACCGCCGTCTGGCGGCCGTGTTGGCGTTTTCCGGGAGAGGCGAATGAACTTGCGACCCATCGTGGTCTTGTGCATGGCGGCCCTGGCAGGGCTGCCGGTGGGGGCCCAGGGCACCGCACCGGCTGCTGCGGCGCCGCGGCCAGCCGCCGCTGTTGCGGCCGCCCCGCCTGCCGAGGGCGGCGTCGAATGTCTGCTCGAACCCTCGCAGCTGATCGAGGTGCGTACACCGGTCGACGGCATCATCGCCACCATCAGCGTCAACCGGGGCGACACCGTCCGCCGCGGCCAGACGCTGGTGGAGCTGCAGTCGCAGGGCGAGCGTGTGGCCGTCGACCTGGCGCGCATGCGCAGCAAGCTCGAAGGGCAGGTGGTTGCGGCGACGAACCGGATCGACTACTCCACCAAGCGACTGGCCCGACTGGCCGAGCTCGAGAAGGACAACTTCACCTCGCCGCAGGCACGCGACGAAGCCGATGCCGAGAAGCGACTGGCCCAGGCCGAACTTCAGTCGGCGCTGGAAGGCCGTGAGCTGGCCAAGCTGGAGCTGCTGCGGGCCCAGGAACAGCTGGCGCTGCGCACGGTTGCGGCGCCGTTCTCGGGCGTCGTCGTCGACCGCATGCTGAACGTTGGTGAACTGGCCGAGGCCGGCAGCGGCCGCAAGCCGGTGCTGAAGGTCGCCCAGATCGACCCCATGCGCGCCGACGTGGTTCTGCCGGCGGCGCTCTTCGGGCAGGTCAAGGTAGGTACGAAGGCAACGGTGCGCGCGCGCGTCGGTGGCGGTCAGTTTCCGGCCATCGTGCGCAGTGTTGACCGCATCATCGACGCCGCCAGCGGTACCTTCGTCGCCCGGCTGGAGGTGCCCAACCCCAACGGCCAGGTGCCGGGCGGTTCACGCTGCGCGGCCAGCATCGACGGCCTGTCAGTACCGGCGCGGGCCCGGCCATGAACACGAGCACGACATCGGCCCGTGCCGCTGCCCTGTGTCAGGCGTTGCTCTGTGCAGGCGTGCTGAGCACCGCGCACGCTGCAGGCCTCGGCGACGTGCTTGACGTGGCGCGTGCCAGCGACGCGCAGTTCGCCGCTGCGCGAGCCGCCGCGCAGTCGGGGCGGGAGCGGCTGCCGCAGGCGCTGGCTGCCATCCGCCCCAACGTCAACCTCAACTACAGCATGCGCCGCAATCGCGACGGGTCCACCGCCTTTGACAGCACGCTGGGCTACGACGCGTCCAGCGCCGTGCTGACGGTGGTCCAGCCGGTGTTCCGCCTGCTCAACAAGGCCACCATCGAACAGGCCGAATGGCAGGTGCAAATGGTCGAGCAGCAGCTGGCGTTTGCCGAGCAAGACCTGTTGCTGCGCGTGGCCCGTGGCTACTTCGACGTGCTGCAGGCCCAGGACGAGCTGGCCGCCGCCACGGCGCAGAAGGACGCGCTGGCGCAGCAACTGGCGCAGGCCAAACGCAGCTACGAGGTGGGCACCGTGCCGGTGACCGATTTCAACGAGGCGCAGACCCGCTACGACCTGGCGCGAGCCCAAGAAATCGCCACGCTCAACGACCTTGAACTGCGGCGGCGCGTGCTCGAACGCATCACCGCGCGACCATTGCCACCGCTGGCGCGGCTGTTGCCGCAGGCCGGCGCGCCATTGCTCAGCGCGCAAGCGCAAAACGCGCTGGTTGAGGCTGCGCCGCGCGACGCGCTGCCGGTGGTCATCGCCCGTCTGGCGGTGGAAGTGGCGACCAAGGAGATAGCCCGTCGCGAGGCCGGTCACAAACCGACCCTGGATCTGTTCATGAATATCGGCATGAACCGCAATACCAACTACGGGCGATTCGGTGGCACCGACACTCGGCAGACCAGCATCGGCGTGGAGATGAGTTTCCCCGTCTACCAGGGTGGCGCGGTCAGCTCGCGCACCCGCGAGGCGATCGCCGACCGGCTGCGCGCCGAGGAAGAACTGCTCAACGCCCAGCGCCAGGCGCTGCTCGAGGCGCAGCAGGCGCAGCTGGGTGTGCAGTCGGGCAGTGCGTTGACCGACGCACTCGACCAGGCGTTGCGTTCGGCCGAGACGCAAGTGCGTAGCACGCAGCGCGGCCAGCAGGTGGGTGTGCGCACGCGCGTGGACGTGCTCAACGCGGAGCAACAGCTCTTCGCCACGCGACGCGACCTGGCTGCGGCGCGCTATCGCACGCTGGTGGCGGGTCTGCAGCTCAAGGCAGCGGCCGGCGCTTTACGCGAGGCCGATCTGCGTGCGCTGGACGCGCTACTCGGCGATTGACGCCAGGACCGGCGTCACGCCGAGACGTTGCGACCCGAGCAGTAGAAACCCGTCCCGTAGTTGAGGGGGGCGCGCAAATTCGGCTCTCGTCCGACAGGGCGGATCTGCGGCAACATCCCCCAGTTAAGGGTGGCAGATGCTTAGTGGACTTTGCGGCACGTTTCGACGCTGTGCAACAAGCCCGCTCTGTGGACCCTCGAATCGCGGCGAGCCACCCGAGGTCTTCCTGATGCCGAGGGTGAACGATGGGCCCTGAGGGCTCTTGCATCAGGCGTTCCCGCAGGAGACCGCCATGCAATGGCTGCGTCAGCTCACGAGCCGCCTCACCCAATCGCAACACGCCCGTCGGGCCCTGGCACTGAAAGCGGCTCGGCCGCTCCAGCGACAGCAGGCCCTGCGGCTGGAGATGCTGGAGCCGCGCATGCTGTTGTCGGCCACGCTCGACGGCGCGGGCGTACTGAATGTCACAGGGACGGCGGCGGCCAACACTGTCGTCATCGAGCAGCTCGCCCAAGCCGCCGACGGCAGCGCCACGATCCGGGTCACGCTCGACGGCAACCTCCTGCCGGACTTCACTGGCGTCAACTCGCTGGCTGTCAACACACTCGATGGCGACGACGCCGTGCGGCTCGCCAGTGAAGTGTCGGTGCCCACCAGCCTGGTCGGTGGCGCCGGGAACGACGCCTTCTTCGGTCCCGATATCGACACGCAGTGGACGGTGTCCGGCGCCGGCATCGGCAACGCCGCCGGTGCGGCCTTCAGCGGGTTCGAGCGCCTGGTTGGCGGCAGCGGGTCCGACAGCTTCACGCTGGAAGTCGGCGCGGCGCTGTCTGCCGGCATCGCCGGTGGGGCGGGCAGCGACGGCATCGTGGCGTCTGAAACGCAGTCGCACAGCTGGCTCATTGACAGCCCCGATGGCGGCATTCTGGATGGCACCCTGGGTTTCCAGAGCATCGAGAACCTGCTCGGCGGGAAGTTCGATGACAGCTTCCTGCTGGCCGCCGGTGGTTCGATCTCGGGCGCCATCGACGGCGGCGTGGACGATGCGCAGGCCGCCGTGGCGGCGGTCGACACGCTGAGCTTCGCCGGCCGTGGCACGGTCGTCAACGCGCGCCTCGGCGGCGATGCGCCCAGCGCCACCGATGTGGCCGCATTCCAGGGGATCGAGGTGCTCGTCGGCGGCAGCGCCGCCGACACCCTGACCGGCCCCGACGAGGGCCGCGTCACATGGACGGTGCGCGGCGCCAACAGCGGCGACGTCGGCGGGCTGCGGTTCAGCAGTTTCGAAAGCCTGGTCGGTGCCGACCTCACGGCCAGCGACCTGTTCGTGTTCGAGGCGGCCGGCTCGCTGAGTGGCAGTGTGGCCGGTGGCACGGGTACGTTCGACAGCATCTCGGTGCAGAACGGCGTGGGCGGAGACTATTCCGTCTTCAACCCGGCCGCACCCGACGCGGCGGGCACGCTGGCGCTGCATGGCAAGTCCATCGTGTACAGCGGCATCGACCGCCAGGACTTCATCGGTGGCGACACCTTCAACAAGATCATCTACGGCTCGGTCTTCAATGACCGCATGGTCATCGAGGACGCCAGCACCTCGACCACCGGCCAGATGCGCGTGAGCTTCGTCGGCCTGAACTTCTTCGACGGCGTCTTGTTCAGCAATGGCGTCGTCTTTGACAACCCGGCCGACTCGCTGTCGGTCTACGGCCTGTCCGGTGCCGACCAGATCGAGATCAAGTCGCTCGACGCGCTGTTCAGTGCCGACCTGCGCGTCTACGGCAGCCGTATGCCGCTGCTGGCCAGCCTGGCCCAGGTGCCCGAGGACGACCCCTTCATCGATAGCGTCAGCATCAGCGGCAGCATCAACACCCAGGGAGGTTTCCTCGACATCTGGGCCGACCGCATCGCGGTGAACCCGGGCGTGGTGGTCGACACCGGCAATGGCGACATCGTGCTGCGTGCCCGCCTGACGGGGCTGGCCGACCTTGAGAATCTGCTGCCGGTGCTGGGCACCTCGCGCAGCGTCGACATCGACGTCGGCGCGAACGCCACGCTCAAGGGCGGCGGCATCTACCTGATCGCCCAGGCCGAGGACAAGAGCACGGCAGACGCCGCCGGCGTGCCCAAGGAAGTCGACAACTTCATCATCTCGCCGCTGCAGGGCGTGCTGGCCGACATGTTGGCGTTGCCGGTGAAGCTGCTGGTGAAGAACTCCAGCGCCACCATCACGCTGCACGAGGGCGTCCAGATCGAGGGCGGCAGCACGGTGGGCATCTACGCCACCGCCGCCGCGGCTGCAGCGGGCGTGGCAAAGGGCAGCCTGTTCAGCGTGGGCTACACGCGGGCGGTGGCGGATGCGCGCATCGACATCCAGACCGGGGTGCGCATCACCTCGGGCGCTGCGGTGGTCATCACATCCACCGGTGAGGCCACTGCCGCCATGAACGCGTCGACCGAGCGCGAGATGGACAGCACCCAGAACCCGGGCCAGACGCAGATCGCGCTGGCACTGGCGGTCAGCGACGCCAACGCCACCTCGCGGGTGACGGTGGCTGCGGGCACCCACATCGAGGCCGCGCTCACGGCCAACATCACCGCCAAGGGTGGCACGAGGTCCGAAGCCGAGGCCGAATCGGGCATCTTCGCCGACGGCAAGGCAGGCCTCGCCTTCGGGTTGAATTTCTCCAAGGCCGACATCCGCACCAGCGTCGACGGCACCGTCATCGCCCACGCCGATCCGGTGCTGGGTTACACGGTGAAGATCGAGATCGACCCGCTGGCAGGGCTGAACCCCGATGGCACGCCGCAGGTCGGCTATGTCGACTACGCCAATGACCGCATCTACGTCGGACCGAACGCGCTCGTCACCGAAGACACCATCAACTACACCAACCGCCGCGGTACCAGCATCGGCGGGCTCGTTGACGGCCGTACCTACTACGTCATCACCAGCGGTGACGGCTGGATCAAGCTGGCCGAGACGGAGACGCAGGCGCTGCGTGCCGCGGCCGGCGTGGAGGCTCACAACATCGTCGACCTGCGCACGCAGAACCTGCCGGCGACGGAGAACAACACGCATGTCTTCGGCGCCGCCGACGTCAGCGGCGCGGCCAGCACCATCACGCTGAACCGCAACGGTGCGACGGTTTTCAACGCTTTCGAACTCGGCCAGGCCGTGGTCTACAAGGCGCCGGTGGGCGGCACCGCGATCCCCGGGCTGGTCGATGGCGGCACCTACTATGTGGTCGCCAGCACGAACGAGCAGAACCTGCAGGGCAACTCGCGCTTCGCTGACACGCAGGTGCTGCGCCTGGCCGAGAGCGAAAACGAGTCACGAGCCGGCGTCTTCATCGATATCGGTGCGGCCACTGGCAGTGGTCATCAGCTGTATGCGAAGCACGTGCTCGACTCGGGCTTTGCCACCGGCATCGGCGTGGTCGCCCAGCTCGAGGCCGACGACAAGGCCACCGCCAGCGCCGGCCTGAACAGCGAAAGCCCCGACCCGAAGGGCCTCATCGAGAAACTCAAGGAGGTGCCCGGCAAGCTGACGCCCAACCTGGGCGACAAGCTGCTGCAGGGCCTGACCAAGGGCTACCGCGACGCAGCCGGCAAGCCCCAGGCCGGGGCCAGCGGTCAGTTCTCCGTCGCCGGTGGCCTGGCCTTCACCTTTGCCGACCATGTGGTGACCAGCGACGTGCTGTCCAACGCCGTGCTGAAGTCGAACGAGGACCTCGAAGTCAAGGCGCTGGTGACGCAGAAGTTCAATATCGGCGCGTCCAGCAGTACCAAGCCGCAGCAGCAGGCCGGCGGCGGCAGCGCCAATTCCAGCGCGCCCAACAATGCCAGCGTGGCGGTGGCCATCAACGTCACGAACAACACGGCGTTGGCCACGGTGCACGGCGGGGCCAAGCTCGACGCGCTGCGCGCGTTGCGCGTGATCTCCGACGTCAGCTACCCGATCCTGACGCGCTTGGACCAGTTCATCCCGCTGTCCTGGGGCGAGCTCACCGACTCGATCCGCACCGAGGGCTACGGGGCGATCACCAAGTACCTGAACTTGAACCTTGGCGCCAAGGACGCGTTCTTCAACACCTGGACGGCGGCCACTTCCGAGGCCGACAACATCGGCATCGCCGGCTCGGTGTCGGTGCTGGTGTTCAAGAACCGGTCGGAGGCCGTGGTCCGCGGCGGCGCACTGCTGAACCAGGACCGCCCATGGCGCGACGCCGCGCTCAACCCGCATCCCAACCAGGACAACGCACCCGGCCCCGATGCCGACGGCGCGGAAGGCGAGCAGGTGGTTTCGGTGGAGGCCACCAACTACCAGCAGACCATCAACATGACGGGCGTCTTCTCGCTGCCCGACTTCTCGTTCGACGTGAACCCCCAGGTCAGTGTGAGCGAGTTCCTGCCGTTGCCGGTGCTGAAGTGGAAGGCCAAGAAAGAGCTCAGCCTCAACCCGTCAGGGGTGAACGGCGGCAAGGGCGGTGCCGGCGGCGCCATCTTCATCAGCGTGCAGGACAACACCACACACGCCATCGTCGAGGATGGCGCACGCGTGCACAGCGGCCTGGATGGCGGCTTCAACATGAAGGCCGAGGAGGCGATCCTCAACGTCAACCTCGCGCAGTCCTGGGCCAACGGGAAGACTTTCGCCATCGGCGGCACCGTGCTGTACGCCGGCCAGACGAGCGATACGCTGGCGCGGCTGGGCGCTGCGGCCATCGTGACCGGCCGCGACGCGCGCCTGTACGCAGGCGATCTGACGACCAATGTCACCTGGGCGGGCGGCATCGCCGCGGGCGAGTCCCTGGGCGTGGGCATTTCAGTGGCCGTCAACGACCTGAACCGCACGACGCGCGCGCTGATCGGCGCTGCGGACGCGGTTGCCGGCAACCCGGTGGCTGCAGCGACCAGCATCGACGTGGCAGACGGCGTCAGCACGCTGGCCAAGATCGACGGCGACATCTGGGCCTTCACCGTGGCGGGTGCCGTGGCCAAGGCTGAGAGCGACGCGCCGGCCAACCCGACGGCGAAACAGACGCCGCAGAGCCCGACGCAAGGCCAGGCGGTACCCGGTGTGCCGGCCGCGCCGGCCGGCTCGGCGGGGGCGGGCGGCAGCAGCGACGAGCCCAAGGCCGGCATTGCCGTGTCGGGCGCGGCGTCGATCAACCTTGTCAACGACCAGGTGCAGTCGTCCATTGCCGACGCCGGCCAGGTCAAGGCCGGCTTCGTGGCCGTCGACGCCGAGAACAACCTCGGCATCCTGGCCGTCACCGGCAGCTTGGCCTTCGCCAAGGTGAACAGTGGTTCTGCCGCAGTGGCGCTGGCTGGGGCCTTCTCGCTGAACCGGATCGACAGCGACACGCGCGCCTCGGTGCAGGACACCGGCTTCACACTCAGCGGCAACGCCCGGGGCGAAGCCACCAGCCTCGACACGCTGCGTGTGCGTGGTGACAACCAGTCGCGCATCTTCTCGCTGGCCGCTGGCGGCGCCGGCGCCGTGGCCTCGGGCCAGAGCACCAGCGGCGGTGGTGGCGGAGGCGGCAGCTCCGCAGCGGTGGCGGTGGCCGGCTCGGTGACCGTCAACCTCATCAGCGGCGACACCTCGGCCTATTACGGCTACAGCACCGCCAAGCTGAGCGTGGGCGACGCCCGCGTGCTGGCCAGCGACACCTCGCTGATCACGGCTGCCGCGGGCGGCCTGTCGTTCTCGTTTGCCAGCGGCCAGCAAAGCAGTTCGCTTGCCGTGGCCGCGGGTGTGTCCGTGGCCGTGAACATCATTGACGGTGGCGCCAGGGCCAACGTGGCGAACGCCTCGCTGACGTGGGCCGATGGCGCTGCGGGCAACCTCACGGTGTCGGCCACCAGCGCGCAGAAGATCGGCGCCTATACCCTGGCAGCGGCGGTGGCCGGTGCCATCGGCGGGCAGGGCGGCGGCGTTGCAGCGGCAGGTGCGGGTTCGGGCTCGGTCAACCTGATCGATGCCGACACCGAGGCCAGCGTACGCAACAGCACGGTGAACACCGGAGCCGGGTCGGTCAGCGTGCTTGCGGCCGACAAGACCTCCATCCAGGTGCTGGCCGGCGGCATCGGCGGGGCGCTGGGCTACTCGTCCACCTCGAGCGCCGTCGGCATTGCCTTCGGCGCTGCATTCGCAGTCAACAGCATCGGGCACAGCGACACCAATACCGTGCTGGCCGAGGTCAGCGGTTCGCGCGTCGAAGGTGGCGGTGATGTCACGGTCGATGCGCAGTCGCTGGCTAAGATTTATGCGCTCACACTGGGCGTGGCGGGTAGCGCCAGCGTCTCGGGCAGCGGTGCGGCCCTGGCGGGCAGCCTGGCCGGTTCGTTCAGCTACAACCGCATCCGCAACAGCACGCAGGCCAAACTGCGTGGCAACAGCAGCGTCGACGCCGGTGGCAGCGTGGCCGTCACCGCCAGCGACGACAGCAGCATCAGTGCCGACGCCGGCGGCTTCGCGGTGGCCATCGCCGCGAGCGGCGGCAGCGGCGGCATCGGCCTGGCCGTAGGTGCCGCCTTGTCGATCAACGAGATCGCTGGCGCCGTGCGGGCCGAGATCGACGCCAGCACGGTCGAACACGTCAGCGGCCTGACCGTCACCTCGGCGTCCACCGGCAGCATTGACGCGCTGAGCCTGGTCGGCAGCTTGTCGGCGGGTGTCGGCACCGTCGGCGTGGCCGTGGCAGGCGCCGGCGCCGCGTCGAAGAACGAGATCACGCGCACGGTCGAGGCGCGCATCAACGCGTCGTCCACCACGCTCGACAGCGGCAGCGTCACCGTCACTGCCACCGACAGTTCAGAGATCGACGCCGACTCGGGCGGTGCCGCGCTCGCCATCGGTGCGGGTACCAGCTCGGCGGGTGTGGCGGTGGGTATCGGCATCGGGCTGTCGGTCAACAACATCAGCAACACCATCACCGCCGCCATTGACGGTTCGACCGTGCTCGCCAGGGGCGGCGTGCGCGTCGAGGCCGAATCGGCAGCGTCGATCCGCGCCTATTCCTTCGGAGTTGCCGGCGCCGTGGCGGCCGGCACCAGCGCCGGCATCGGCATCGCCGGGGCCGGTTCAGGCTCGGGGGGCTACATCGCCAACATCGCCACCGCGCGCATCCAGGGCAGCACGGTGACGGCCGGCGGCCCGCTGACCGTGCGTGCCACCGACAGCGCCGTCATCGACACCATCGCTGGTGCGGGCGCGCTGGCGGTTGGCGTTGGTGGCAGCGTCGGTGTTTCGGTGGCCATCGGCATCTCGATCGCCCTCAACGACATTCGCAACAGCACCAGTGCGTTGGTCGACAACAGCACCATCCTCGACAGCGGCAGCGTGCTCATCGACGGCGCGTCCACCTCGAAGATCACGGCGCTGACCGTGGCCGGCGCGGCCAGCGTCGGCGTCGGCGTCGACGTGGGCGTGGCCATCGCCGGCGCCGGCGCGGTGTCGCTCAACAACATCCACAACACCGTGCAGGCCACGGCGCAGAGATCCAGCTTCCAGTTGCGCACCGGCGCGGACTATGCAGTCACGGCGGCCGACAAGGCCGCGCTCAAAGCCGATGCCGCTGCCGTTTCGATTGCGCTGGCCGGGGGCATCTACGCCGGCGTCGGTGCGGCCGTGGGCGCCTCGGTGGCGATCAACGAGATCGGCAACACGACGAGGGCGTCCGTGCACGGCGTCAATGTCACCTCGCGCAACGGCGGCACTCTGGGCGCCGTGCGTGTGGCGGCTGATTCCGACGCCAGGATCGACGCACTGTCGGTCAGCGCCGCAGGTGCCGCTTCCGTGTCCCTGTACGCCGCCGTGGCTGTCGCCGCTGCGGGTGCCGTGTCGCAGAACGCGATCGCCAACACGACGCAGGCCACGGTGTCCGACAGCGTTTTCGCCCGCTCCGGCAGCGTCACCGTGAGCGCCGTCACCGACGCCGCGATCCTGTCCAACGCCGTGGGCGCCTCGGTCTCGGCGGCCGTGGCGATCGGCGCCGTGGCCGTGAGTTTCGGCATCGCATTCGCCGACAACCACATCGACAACGTCACGCTGGCTGCAGTCGAAAACACGGGCTTCGACAGCGTGGGCACCATCACCGTCGAAGCGGACTCCGGCGGGCGCATCGACTCACTGGCCGTGGGCGCCTCGCTGGCCATCACGGTGGCCATCGGCGCGGTCTCGCTTGCCGGGGCGGCCAGCGTCACCAACAACACGGTGAGCAACGACACGCAGGCCCTGGTGCTCTCCAGTGCACCGGGTCTCGCCTCGCCCGACGAGGGCCTGCGCGCCACCGGCAACATCAGCGTCAGCGCCAGTGACGACACCGGCATCAAGGCCGAGAACGTGGCGGCAGCGCTGGCCATCGCCGTGGCCATCGGCGGTGCGGTGGCCATTGGGGCTTCACCGGCCACGAACGACATCGACAACCGTGTGCGGGCCAACGTGGACGCATCGAGCCTGCAGTCCACCGGCGGGCGTGTCGACGTCGATGCCACCTCGGCGAACCAGATCGAATCCTTGTCGATGGCCATCGCGGTGTCCGGCTCGGTGGGCGCAGCGTCCGGCGCCGGGTCGAGCGCGAAGAACAACATCGGCGGCAGCGGCAACGCAGCCACACCGCACCTGACCGAGGCGTCGATCACCGGCGGCTCCTCGGTGCTGGCCGGCACGGCGCTGGGTGTGGCGGCCGCCGACCGTTCCGACATCTCGGCGTTGGTGGTGGCGGCAGCGGCAGCGGCCGCCGGCGGCGGCATCGCGGTGGGCATCTCACTCACCGACAACCAGATCGCGGGCAGTGTCACGGCCCTGGTGGCCGATTCATCGGCCAGTGCGAGCAGCGGCGACGTTTCGATCACGGCCTCGGCGGTGCAGACCATCCATGTGCGCTCGGTCGGTGTGGCGGCAGGCACCAGCCTCGGCGCCACCGGTGCCCAGGCCAGTGCAACGATCAGCAACATGGTATCGGCGACGGCCCGCGCGGTGACGCTGTCGGCCTCCGGCAAGGTAGTGGTCAAGGCCAGCTCCGACCAGTTCGTCCGTGCCGAGACCGACGGCGTCGGTGTCGGCTCATCGGGCATTGCCATCACCCTGCCCAGCACCGACATCGGCGGCAGCACGCTGGCTGCGCTGGGCGGCGCCAGCAGCATCACCGCAGGCGGCGGCCTGGAGGTGAAAGCCGACTCGAAGTCGGAGGCCGAGGCGCAGTCGATTGCGTTGACGATCGGCGTGGCCGGCGCCACCGGCGTCGGCGGCGTGACGCGCATCCACCGCATCACCGATGCCCACATCGGTGCCGACTACACCGCGGCCTCGCCCACGGCCAGCAGCATCACGGCCACCGATGTGATCATCGACGCCACGTCCGTCGCCACCGCCATCACCAATGCCTATGGCGGCGCGGGAGCGGCCATCGCCATCGCAGCCTTCGTGCCGGCGGCGACCATCGACGGCGCCACGCGCGCCTACGTGGGCCGCGCCACGACGCTGAATGCGCGCTCGCTCGACATCGACGCGAAGTCGACCGAGCGCGCCAGGACCGACGCCGTCATCGTCGGCGCAGGCGGCGCCACGATCACGGTCGCGAAGTCCGACGCCGTCATCCGCAGCGAGACCGAGGCCTTTGTCGGCGCCCAGCGCACCGGCCCGGCGGGCGGCAGCGCGGCGACCTTGCGCCTGGACCAGGCCGCCACGGTCGACGCCGTCAACGATTCCCGCGCCGAGTCCACCATCACCGGAGTCAGCGGCGGCCTGATCACCGTTTCGGTGTTGAACCCGAGCGCCATCGACAGTGCTGCCGTCCGCGCCTATGTCGGGCGCAACGCCGACCTGCAGGCCGGCACGCTGGCCGTGCGCGCCGACGCCACGCTGCGCACCGATGCCAACGCCACGGCCTTCGGTTTCTCGGCACTGGGCAGCGGAGCCGGTGTCGCCACAGCGTCGACCATCGACGGCCCGGTCGAGGCCTGGATCGGTGGTCGCCAGGGCGAAGGCCTGGCCGGTGGCACGACGGTGGTCGATGTCAGTGGCGGCGTCGTCGTCACCGCCGAATCCGATGCGCTGGCCGTGACGGACGCGTCGGGTGTCACGGTGGGCCTGGGCGTGGCCATCTCGGCCATGGTGCCCAAGGCCACCGTGGCCACGCAGACCGCGGCTTGGGTGGGTTCAGGTGTCACCCTCGAAGCCGACACGCTGGACATCAAAGCCACGGTGCAGCAACGCAGCGCGCAGTCCAGCACCAACCTCATCAACGTCAGTCTGGGCCTCGACGTGGGCGTCACCTCGGCAGTTGCCGAGGTCTCGGGCGCGGCGAAGGCCTTCGCCGGCGGCAGCGCCAGCACGCTCGGCGTCGCCGGCGCGATGAAGGTCACGGCCGAGACCGCCCTGGGCACCGCCAGCGCGCGCACCCAACTGGGCGGCGGCGGCACCATCAGCGTCCAGGTGGCGCTGGCCAGCGCGTCCAACGACGCCAGCACCCAGGCCTGGATCGCCGACGGCACGCAGATCACCGGCGCCGCCAGCGTGGCGGTGAAGGCCGACTCCAAGGACACCGCCTACGCCACGTCCAACGTCGCCAGCGGCGGCGTCATCAGCGGCCGCGGCACCAAGGCGCAGACCTCCGTGACGCCCAGCACGCAGGCCTGGGTGGGCCGCGACGTGCGCCTGGACACCCGCGGCGCGCTCAGCATCGACGCCATTGCGCAGACCGCCGAAGGCGATGCCAGCGCCACTGCGGCCGGAGGCGGCCTGATCTCGATCGGCGCCGCGGTGTCAGACATCACCATCCGCCCGACCGTGCAGGCCTGGATCGGCGGTGGCAGTACGCGCATCGACGCCGGTGGCAGCGTGGCCGTCAACGCCGAACTGCGCCAGCAACAGGGGGGTCTGCAACTCGACGACAACCTGGCGCACAACGGCGTCAGCATCGGCAACGACACGATCAGCTTCACGCGCCACGGCCTGGCGACGGGAGACGTCGTCACCTACGACGCCAACGGCCAGACCGCCATCGGCACCGCCAGCGGCCCGCTGGTCGGCGGGCGTGACTACGGCGTCATCGTTGTCGACGCGAACACGCTGGCGCTCGGCGCGGCTGCCAACGGCACCGCAGTCGACACCAGCAGCCCCTTCCCGCTGGGGGCGGGCGTCTCGGGCGTGGACACGAACCGCGACGTCATCGTCTTCGGTGGCCCGCACAACCTGGTCACCGGCGACCGCATCATCTACAACGGCGGCGGCGCGGCCGGCAACATCATCGCCCCCGGCTCGTATCTGGTGCGCGTCATCGACGACCGCACCATCAAGCTCGACACCTCGCTGGCCACACCGGTGAGCTTCATTGCCACGCAGGGCGGGCTCATCAGCGGCGGCAACCGCCTCAACCTTGCGGGCTTTGCGAACGGCGATCTCGTCACCTACCGCGCCCCGGCCACGGCGGGCTTCAGCAGCGCCGCAGTCGACCAGGCCGGGCCCAATGGCCAGGGCGAGTTCACGCCTAGCGACAACAACGAGATCTACATCAAGAACCGCATCGACACGAATGGCGACGGCGCGCCGGATGTGGATGTCGGGCATGGCCTGGCAGACGGTCAGATCGTCACCTACCGTGCCAATGGGGCAGCCATTGGCGGCCTTGTCGACGGGGCCAGCTACAAGGTGGTGCGCGTCGACGACTTCCGTCTCAAGCTGGCGGGGGCCACCCAGGCGACCGTGGCCGGCCTGGTGTTCGCCCGCGTCGCCAACGCACCCGACACCTTGACCCGCACTGTGGCCAGTGGCAGCTGGATCACCGACGGTTTCACCGCGGGCCAGAAAATCGTCATCAGCGGCACGGGCAGCAACAACGGTGAACGCACCATCCTGGCGGTCACTGCCACCCAGCTCACCTTCGCCGGGGACGTGTTGACCAACGAGACCGTGGCCGGCAACGCCACGCTGCGCACGGCCGACATCCTGCTCGACCCCAGCACCTCGCCTTCCAGCGTGCGCCACCTGCTGGTGCCGCAAGCGCTGGGCGGCCTGCAAAGCGGGCTCAACTACACGGTGGTCAACGCCTCCGGCGGCAGCTTCCAGCTGCAGGCTCCCAACGGCGTGGTGGTGCCTTCCATCACCGTTGGCAACGCGCAGGGCACCCACCAGTTGGGCAAGGAAGGCCTCGCGCTGAGCGCCAGCGGCGGCACAGCGCTGAATCACGGGTTCCGGCTCGACATCAACAGCACCACGGCCAACGCCGTCAACCTGCTGCTCGGCCCCGGTGGCGTGTCACTGCGCCAGGTCAGCCCGCCCACGGGTGACGGCCAGTCGTCGTCATCCGCCCGCGGCAGCGGCGGCGCCTTTGCCGACGTGCAGGTGCCGCAGGCCACGGCCACATTCTTCGGCGACGTGCAGGCCTCCATCGACGCCGACCGCGTCCGTTCCGGTGGCGACGTCAGCATCACGACGCTGTCGGCGGCCTCGGTCACGGCTTTCGGCAACAGCCGCTCAGGCGGCTTTGTGCAGGTGGGGGTCACCAACGCCTCAGTCAATTACGACACCCGCAACAACGCCTACGTCGGCCATGCCGCGCCGGGCGTGGCGGTGCGCAACATCGCTGACGAAGGCGCCAATCCGCAGATCAACGCCAGCGGCGTGAACATCGAGGCCGCCGGCGATTTCCGCATGCGCGCGATCACCGACGCCACTACCGGCGCCACTGCCTCGGGCAAGGGCGGCGGCTTCATCTCGGTGTCGAATGCGACGGCAGAGAACGACATCACGGCGCGCACCAACGCGATCTTCGGCAGCGGCGCCACCGTCGCTGCCCGCACGGTCGACGCGCTGGCCCAGGCACGAAGCCTGCGGCCCACAGCCACCTCGGAAGCCACCGCAGGCGGTTTTGCCGGCGGCGCCACCGCGACAGCCGACAACGACATCACCTCCAGCACCCTGGTGCTGCTGGAAGGCACGGCAACCGGGCTGACGGCCATCACCGGCCGCCAGGGTATGGACATGGAGGCTACGCACACCACGGTCAACGCGGTGCGCAACCCCAGCGGGCGCTGGTACGGCTTGTTCGGCGGCTCCTCCGAGCCGGGAGACAACTCCGGCACCGTGAAGAACCTCATCGACGGCGACGCAGGCGTGGTTGTCACCGTGGCGCCCCGCCCCGGCAGCAGCACCAGCAGTGCGGTGCCGACCAGCCCGCTGGATGCTGTGGGCGGCTTCAACAGCCTGGCCCTGCTGGGCAAGGCCAACAACGGCGCCATCAGCAACGGCATCGAGCAAGACCGCCGCGCCGTGCGTTGGGATTCCGACATCGTCGTCGGCGCCGGCCCGGCGCCCGACCTTTATGTCAATGCCGACGGCACCATCCGCCGCGCCGTCAACGTCACTGTCAACGGCACGGTGCACCCGGCGCCCGGCAGCGCCACCGGCGCTCAAGTCGAGGTCGGAGACATCGCGAACGCGCGCCTGGGCGAGGTGGTGTTCCAGGCCCTGGGCGACATCGTCGGCGGCCAGCAGATTGGCAGCCACTACTGGGGCACATTCACGTTCGCCAACGGCTTCGACTCGGTGCGCATCACTAACGCATCGGACAGCCCGCTGCTGATCAACAACATCGATCTCATCAGTGCCACCGGCACCCCGCGCGTGCACCTGGACAAGGGTGGTCAGTCCGTCGGGCTGAACTTCAAGCTGCTGCAGACCTACGAGCCGGCGCTGATCGACATCCGCAACCTGGGTAGCGGCGACATCACGCTGCGCCACGGCAAGGCGATCAACAACCCGATCGGCCAGACGCGCATCCTCAACACCGGCGGCGGCATCGTCGCCGAAGACGGCGCGAACGCTGGCAGCACCTATCTCATCCGCACCGGCACGCTGGGCAACGAGTTCACGGTCACCGCGCCGGCCGACTTCGAGGGCGAAACCAACCGCCGCTACGAAGGCCTTATCAACCTTTCCAGCAACGGCGCTGCGCCCGACACGCTGACGCGCCAGGACGGCGGCAACTGGCTCGCCGAGGGCTTCGTCGTAGGTGATCTCGTCAAGATCGAGGTCGCCGGCCAGACGCCGTATGTGGTGCAAATCGCGGCCTTCAGCGGTGGCAACCAGCAGACGGCGGTGCTGAACACACTGGAAGCGGTGCTGCCGCAGACGGCCCAGGCGCTGGTCAGCCGCTTTCACGGCATCGACGCCAAGGGCTCGGTTGGCTCGGCCGCCGCGCCGGTGCGTGTTGAACTGATCAACGCACCGACGCAAATGTCGCAGGCCTGGGGTGAGGCGGGCATCGACCTGTTCCTCGATTTCAGCTCGCGCTTCCGTGGTTTCAGCCCTGACGCGAACGGCGTGCTGCCGCTCGTCACGCCGCGTGTCGATACGCTGACAGCGGGACGCGACACCCAGGTGCGCCTGGGCCAGAGCGTCATCGAGACCGGCCGCGCGGCCGGCAACGGCGTGCTCGTCACGGTGCAGGGCCGCGGTGCGCCTGAGAGCGCCGTCTACTACAACTTCTACCGTCCCGACGCGCTGGACGCCCAGGGCAACCCGATCCGCTCGCTGTACTCGCAGGCGGCCATCGCCACCGGCGCGGCCACCGCGGTGGACGCCACCTGGACCTTCGGCCTGGCCGAAGCCGGCAGCTATCTGAGCATCAGCGCCGTCGACAGCAGCGATCCCGACGCCGACACGCGTGTCGTCAACGTGCTGGGCGTCGGCAACATCGAGGCCGGGGGCCGCTTCGTCGACATCGTCACCAACGGCTTCATCGGCAGCGCCGCCAACCCTTGGCAGGAAATTGTTGCGGTCGACGCCACCGACGGTGACGATCTGCGCGTGGGCAGCATCCGCAGCACCACCGACAGTGTCTTCCTGCTGGCCCCGCGCGGCTTCGTCGATGCCGACCCCGCCGACAACGACCTGACAGCACTGGCCGACATCAGCGGCGTAGCCATCACGCTGACCGCACAGACAGGCGGGGTGGGCAGCGCCGCCAACTTCATCGAGACCAACCTCATCGACAACGTGGCCAGCGGCCTGCGCGCCGGCGCCAGGAGCGGTGCGCTGACGGTGACCGCCGAGCGCTCGGTCTACAGCGAAGAGATCGCTGGCGACCTGCGTGTACACAGCGTGCTGGCGAACCGCGGCAACGTGTCGCTGGCAGCCCGTGCCGGCTCCATCGTCGACCAGCGGCCGGATGTGGACGCCGATGGCGAAGACCTCGCCAACGTCACGGCGCTGCGTATCGACCTGGCGGCACACGCGGGCAGCGTGGGCCGCGCGGGCGACGATTTCGACGTGAACAGCGGCGTGGTCGCCAGCGCCTATGTGCGCGACGGCCGCGTCTACGTGCAGGGCGACACCGGTGTCTACCTGACCGAGACCGACCGCGAGCTGAACCTGCTCGCCGCACGCTCGGCGCTCGGTGACGTGCGCTTGACCGTGCCCGACACGACCCTGACGCCGATCTTCATGAACGGCGACCCTTCACTGGTCACGATGACCGGCGAAGACCTCTACCTGCTGGTCAGCGACGGTGGACAGGGCGCCCAGATCAGCCAGGGCGCTGGGCTCACGGTGAGCGCGGGCGAAGTGTTGGCCTACCTGAGCGTCGCGCTGTGGGTGGGCGACAACGTGGTGACGAACTCCGTCAACCGTGTGGTGGCCGGAACAGGCATCCAGATCCGTGGCGACGAACGCCGCCGCGCCGATGGCAGCGTCGACCCTGTCGACCGCGATATCGGCTTCGGCAGCACGATGTTGCTGCGCGGCACCATCGGCATGACCGGTGCGCCGCTGGATGTGACGCTGGCCAACCCGAACGCCAAGACCTTCACCCAGATCTTCGGCAACAACGACACCGACACCTTCCTGTTCTTTGAGACCGACCTCGACGCCAACACCAGCGCCTTTGGCAGCGCCACGGCCACGCCGGCCGGCGGCACCCTGCCCAGCGCCAGCAGCGACGGCGAGGACCGCTTCATCGTCACCCGCCTGGGCTCGATGCACGTCGACCGCGACGGCCTCGGCGACACGCTGACGCTCGACGGCCAGGCCGACACCGACAGCTATGTCGTGCAGACCACCGGCAGCCAGGGTCAGGAGCGGAACTATGTCGTCAACGTGCTGGACACCGGTGCGCTGAATGACGGCGTCGACGTGCTCAGCGTCTTCGGAGTCGACGGCACCGAAGCCGACGGCAGCACCGACGACATCTTCCTGCTGCGACGCGTCGACAGCATTCCGTCCGAAGCGGCCACCGCGCCAGCCTTTGTGGCGCTGCTGCACGGCACGCTCGACCAGGCGCGCACCCCCAGCGCCGACGGCAACGTGCGCCCGCAGGCGGTGCAGCGCGTCAACTACGACGCCAACCTCAACGGCCGCCTTCAGGTCTACGGCGGCGCCGGCAACGACTTCTTCGCCGTCGACGACAACAGCGCCACCACCACGCTGGACGGCGGCAGCGGCCAGGACGTGTTCCAGGTCGGTCAGATCTACGGCTCGCAGCGCATCGCGGGCAATGTCTCGGGCACGGATGCTTTCACGACCATTGCCACCACGCGTGGCTATGTCAGCCGCGGCGCGTCCATGCCCATCGTGGCGCAGGGCGGCAGCGGCGACGACAGCTTCACCGTCTACAGCAACAAGGCCGAACTGCGCCTGGAAGGCGACGCGGGCGACGACCTGTTCATCGTCCGCGCATTCGCGCTGGCCCAGGTCGACGCCAACGGCAACATCCTGCTGGACGCCAACGGCGTGGCCGTCCCTCTGCTCACAAGCGATGTCTCCACCGCCGGCCAGATGAACGTCCGTCCGGGCGACGGCAACGACACGGTCCAGTACAACATCAACGCCCCGGTTTCGGTGGACGGCGGCAGCGGCTTCGACAAGCTCGTGATCCTGGGCACCGAGTTCCCTGACAACTTCGTCGTCACCGAGGAGGGCGTGTTCGGCGCTGGCGTCAACGTACGATTCCAGAACATTGAAGTGCTGGAAGTCGACGGCCTGGAGTCCGACGACGACTTCTACGTGCTGGGCACGCCGGTGGGGGTGATCACCCGCCTCATCGGCGGCCTGGGCAGCGACAGCTTCAACGTCGGTGGCGACGTGGCCGAGCCCATCGTGATGCAGCAGCTCGAAGGCGGGTCCAGCGCCATCGGCCACAGCGTCAGCGCGCCGGGCAGCGTCTACGACGGCCTGGCCGTTGACGGCATCGACCCCACCGTGGCGCAGGCCAGTGCCGGCGCGGTGGTGATCCGCGAAACCCACGGCAGCACCGCAATGCAGGAAGGCGCCACGGGCGACGCCCTCAGCGCCGACAGCTACTTCGTGCGCTTGGCCACCAAGCCCGCTGACGGCGTGGTGGTCTACGTTACCGTCTCGGCCTCGCGTTCGAATCGCGAAGAGCAGGGCGCCGGCGGAGATTCGATGTGGCTGGCGCGCACCCTGCCTTCGAGCTTCACGCGCAGCGTCACCATCGACGGCCAGGGGATCGACACCCCGGATCGCGCGTTGGTGCTGACCTTTACCGCCGCCAACTGGGACCAGGAACAGGCCGTCCACGTGTATGGCGTAGACGATGCGCTTGCCGAGGGCGAGCGCACGGTCACCGTCAACCACAGTGTGCGCGCCGTCGTCGAAGACGCGTCGCTGGACAGCGCCTCCAACAACCAGGCGGCCTCGCTGGCGACGTTCGACTTTGCCAAGGTGCGCAACGTCGAGGTGAGGATCGTCGACGACGACGCGCCGGTGCTGATCCTCACCCAAAGCGGCGGCTCCACGCTGGTGCTGGAGGGCAGCCTGGCGCCGGACGCGCAGGGCTTCACGCCGGGCATCGCCGACAGCGCGAACCTGCGCCTGGGCCAGGCGCTGACGGGCAGCCAGACCGTGACCGTCACGCTCAGCTACGACGCACAGCAGCTGGTGCTCTCGGGCGCCGGTGTCACCGTGCTCGGCGGCGGCCAGGCCACCGTCGCCTTCAGCGCGGCCAATTCGGCCAGCGGCATCGAGATCTTCTTCAGCGCCGTCGACGACGGCACCCGCGAAGACTTCAAGCGTTCCTTCATCAGCGCGGCGGTCACGGCCCACAGCGGCGCGCTGGCCTATGCCGGCCAGCTGGCGCAACTGGCGGTCAGCGTGTACGACGACGACGCCCCTGGCGTGCTGGTGCTGCAGAGCGACGGCTCGACCCAGGTGCTCAAGGACGACCCGGCGACGCCGGGCGACCAGTCGGTCAACGACTCCTACACCGTCCGTCTGCTGCGCGCGCCCGCCAGCAGCGTGGCCATCGCCATCAACACCGACGGCCAGGTGCTCACCGAGCCGGGCTCGCTGGTCTTCGACAACGCCAACTGGTACCGGCCGCAAACCGTCACCGTCAAGCCCAATGCCAGCTTCAACCCCGCCGGCCTGTCCATCGACCCCACGACGCAGAAGGTGTGGGCACCGCAGCAACATCTGCTGAGCAAGCTGGGCGGCCCGCTGGCCATCGTCGGAGGCCCGATGGGTGAACGGGCGCTGACGCAGGCCATCCTGCAGCCGGCGGAGAGGAACGTGGCGCTGCTGCAGATCGGTGTCCAACCCGACGAGCGCGATCAGATCGACACGTTGAACATCTTTGATGACAGCAGCCAGGAAGATAAGGTGGGCGTGCTGAGCAGCACCGGCCTCACCGGCTTCGGCCTTCCGCCCAGCCTGGTCGTCGGCGCCAACCCCTTCGGTGAACCCGGGGTCTTCCCAGGCGGCATCACTTGGGGCGACTCGGCCACCGGCAAGTCGGGCATCGAAGTGCTGAATCTCCTGATGGGCCAGGGCAACGACACGCTCACCATCACCGGCACGCTGGTGCCGACGGATGAAGGTCGCGACGCGCTGCGCGGCCCGGCGCGCCACGGCACGCTGACCACCGTGCACGGGGGGGGGAACCTCGACCTGACGCCAGGCGGCAGCGCCATCGTGGGCGACACCATCACCGTCACAGGCGGTGGTGGGGCGAACTCGCCACTGGTGATTTACGGCGACACCTCGCAGGACGGCACCTGGTACAGCGGCCTGACCAACCTCACCAGCCGTATCGACAACCTGGTGCTGGGCGCCAAGCTCTTCGACCAGGTCGGCACGGCCGACGACTTTTTCCGCTTCCCGCGCGCCAACCCCTTCCTGCGCGCCGGCAACGATGTCATCGACGCCAGCGCATTGTTCAGCGGCGCCGATGTCGAAACCACGGTGCTGGGCATCGCCATCTATGGCGGAGCGGGCAACGACACGATCATCGGCAGCGGTGCCGGCGACCACCTGGCCGGCGGCTCGGGCGACGACATCATCCGCGGTGGTGGCGGCGTCGACCTGATCTACGGCGACAGTGGCTTCAACGTCGACCCCATCACCCGCACGCTGGTGATGGTGACAGTCGATGCCGGCGTGGGCACGCTGGCCTTCGGCCCGGTGCGCGACGAAATGGTCTCGGGCAAGGACACGCTCTCGGGCGAGGCCGGTGCCGACATCATCTTCGGCGACCACGGTGTCGTGAACCAGATCGTGCCCCGCGGCACGGTCTACCCGAACTACGCCGCGGCCGCGGGCCGCAGCGCCGTGTTCGGCTATGCGACGGGCAACGCCAGCAACCTGCAGTTCCCGAACGTGGCCAGCGACAAGCTGCTGACCACGGGATTCATCGACTCGGTCGCGTCCGAGCAGTTCGCCAACGGCGCGGCCGACCTGATATTCGGCGGAACCTCCGGCGACCTGATCCTCGGCGGCGGCGGTGGTGACGAGATTCACGCCGGCGGCGGCGACGACCTGGTTTTTGGCGACCAGGGCCTCGTCCAGGCGACTGGGGGTTTCTTCGTTTCCCTCCAGAGCCTGCCGCCCATTGCACCCGAACTGCGCCCGGCGAGCCAGCGCTCGGTGGAGTTCACGGCCATCAACACCACCACCAACGTCGGCAGCGGTGACGACCTGATCTATGGTGACGACGGCAGCGACGTGCTGCTTGGCCAGCAGGGCAAGGACACGGTCTTTGGCGGCGGCGGTGACGACATCCTGATCGGCGGCAGCAACGTCAGCGGTGCACTCGACGGTGACGACCGCCTGGATGGTGGAGCCGGCTTCGATGTGATCGCCGGCGACAACGCCGATATCTACTTCCGCCCCGACAACCTCGACGTCCGCTTCGCCACGCTCACAGGTGCGACGCTGTACAGCGAGGTGCCGGGCGCGACCGAAGGCGTGTCGCGGACAGTGTCGGTCGATGCCCAGGGCCGGCCGCTGAACGCCGACCCCGATGGCGTGCTGCCAGCCAATGCCTCCGCGCAGCAGCCCATGCACCGCCAGTACCGCATTCGCCTGCTCGACCACAGCGCCGCGCTCGAACAGCAGCCGGCCAACGCCGACGTGCGTGTCTGGGGCAACGACTACATCGCCGGCGGGTCCGAGGATGACGAGATCTTTGGCCAGCTCGGCAACGATGCGATTCAGGGTGACGGTTCCATCCTCGGCAATCAAGTCGGCGCCAGCATCAGCAGCGGCGGCGCGCTCATCCTTCAGGCCTCGGTGGAGAACAAGGCCACCGACGGCGACGATTACATCGAGGGCGGCGGCGGCAACGACGTCATCTTCGGCAACCTCGGCCAGGACGACATCATCGGTGGCAGTTCAAGCCTCTTCGGCCTGCTCACACCCGAGCAGCGTCCCGATGGCAACGACATCATCTTCGGCGGCGCTGGCACACGCATCGAGCGCAACGATCTCGGCACGGGCGGCGATTCGCGCGCCAGCCTGATTGCCGAACACGCCTTCGACGCCGACGTCATCACGGGCGACAACGCCGTGATCCTGCGCATCCTGGGCGCCAACGGCCGGCCGCTCACCTTTGCCTATGACCAGACGGTGGACATCGGCAACGACCCGGCGAACCCGCGACGCACCGAGGCACGCGGCGCCGAGCGCGTGGTGGTCCGCACCTTCGACCTGCTTGACTACACGCCGGGCAACGACGCCGCGGGCATCGGCGGCAACGATCTGGTGAAGGCCGAAGACGGCGATGACATCGTGCACGGCGGCCGGGGCAACGATGTGCTCTACGGCGATGGCTGGGACGACGACCTGTACGGCGGCACCGGCAGCGACCGCATCTTCGGCGGCAGCGGGGAAGACGGCATCGTGGCCGACGACGGCCGCATCAGCACCAGCCGAAACGGGGTGGCCGAGCCGCTCTATGGCATTGCCGTCACCACCGAGCGCCTGATCGAGCTGCCGGGCCCCTTCACGGGCGCCTGGGTCGATCTCAACGGCTACCTGAAGAAGACCGTCAACCTGCTGGCCTGGGAACAGGGCGGTGACGACGTGGTCTATGGCGGCCTGGGCGACGACTTCATCCACGGCGGTGCCGGCGACGACGCTCTCTCGGGGGCCGAGGCGCTGCAGCCCTTCTTTGACGACGTGCGCGCGGCCACCGCCGCGCCCTTCCGCTACGACCCCGTGACGCGGAAGATGGACTTCTACGACGCCGACCGGCCGATGCTGAAGGTGGCGGGCTTCCTGTTGAACTTCGACGCCTTCGACCGTGGCGTGCTGATCGAGGACGGCAAGGACCAGATCTTCGGTGACCTGGGCAACGACGCGCTGTTCGGCGGCACCGGTCACGACCGCCTGTTCGGCGGCCTGGGTGACGACTACCACCAGCTCGACGACAACCTCGACACCAACGGCGGACTCAACGACGAGACCGACGACGCCACCGACGTGCAGAACACCGCTGGCGCGGGCGACTTCGCCTACGGTGGCGGCGGCTTGGACGTGTTGATCGCAAACACCGGCCACGACCGCATGTTCGACTGGACAGGCGAGTTCAACAGCTTCATCGTGCCGTTCAGCCGCTTCGGCGCGCCGACCATCAACCGGCTGATCTCGCCCGCCACACTGCTGTTCATCACGGATCTGGCCACCGCCGGCGGTGCCGACCGGTCGCTGGCCGAGCCCAATGGCGAGATCGGCCTGGTGACGCAGCGCGACCCCGAGTGGAACGACCAGCACGGCGGCCCCCGTGACCCGCAGCCCGGCAACGGGCGTGCGCGCTACGACGACAGCGGCGGCAAGGAAGACGACCGCACCCTGGCGCCGCTGCAGACCCAGCACGGCAGCACGCCCAGCGGCGGCGTGCCCGGCACACCCGATGCAGCGGTGATCAACATCGAGAGCGCCATCAACGCCGTGGCCGCGCTGACGCCCACGGTGGCCGAGGATGCCGACCTGCCGCCGGGTCCGGCGCTGACGGCCGGCGCAGCGCTGACCTTGACATACCTGGTGCGCAATCTGACCCCCGACGGCTCGCCGATCTTCAACCTGCGTCTCATTGACGACGCCGGCACGCCGGGCAACCTGGCCGACGACTTCGTGCCGGTCTACGTCAGCGGTGACGATGGCGACAACGCGTTGGAAGCAGGCGAGGTGTGGCTCTACGCCGCGCCGGCCGGGCTCACGACGCAAGCCGGCGCGCAGCGCCATCAGGCCACCGTGCGTGGCACTTCGACGGCGGGCGACGCCGTCGAGGACGGCGACCTTGTCTACTACAACGGCTCCGGTACACCGCTGCCGGGCATCCGCATCGAGAAGGCCATCAACGCCGTCAACCCGCTGGCGCCGACGGTCGCTGAGGACGCCGACAGCGCCCCCGGCCAGACGCTGGCGGTAGGCACGCCCGTCACCTGGACCTACCAGCTCATCAACACCGGTGCCGAGGCGCTGGAGATCACCTCGCTAAGCGACGACTTCGGCACGCCGAGCGTGGCGGGTGATGATTTCGCACCCCTGGCGGTGACAGTCACGGTGAGCGGTGCGGCTTTCAACGTCGGCGACAGCGACCGTGACAACCTGCTGGACGCGGGCGAAGTCTGGCTGTTCACCTCGGCCGGGACCTCTGCCGGCGGCTACAGGGTCGTGGCGGGTGCCTACAGCAACCTGGCCCGCGTCAACGCCATGGGCGTCAACTCGCGCGCCACCGTCAGCGACGACGACGCGGCCCACCACTTTGGCGACCAGACGCCGGGGGTGGTGGGCGTGCGGCTGGAGAAGGCCGTCAACGCGGCCAACCCCAACGCGCCCACGGCCTACGAGGACGCCGACTTTCCCACCGGGCCGATCGTGTCGGTGGGCAGTACGGTGGTCTGGACTTACCAGGTCATCAACACCGGCAGCGTCGCTTTCGCGGTGACCCAGCTGCGTGACGACGCCGGCACCGGCCTCATCACGTCCGACGACTTCACGCCTGTGGCCGTGCTGGCCGCCGGAAGCAGCTTCAATGTCGGTGACCTCGACCGCGACGGGCTGGTCGACGTCAACGAAGTCTGGCTCTACCAAGCCACTGGCACCGCGCTGGCCGGGCAGTATGTGAACAGCGCCCGGGTCGTGGTGACGGAAGCCGTCACCGGCGCCACGGCTACGTCGACCGATCTGGCCCACCACTACGGCAGTGCACCGGGCCTGGTGGTCGTGAAGGCAGTCAATGCGGTCAAGCCCCTGACACCGACGACAGCCGAAGACGCCAACAGCCCGACCACGCCGGTGGTGCTGGCCGCCGGCGCCACGGTGGTCTTCAGCTATGCGGTGACCAACACCGGCAACGACGCGCTGGCCACGGTGACGCTGGTTGACGACGCGGGCACCGTGGGCCTCACGACCGATGACTTCGTGCCGGCGCCGGTGACCGTTACCGCGGGCGGCAAGGTCTACAACACCGGCGACTCGAACAAGAACGGCCTGCTCGACCGCAACGAGGTCTGGCTCTACACCGCCACCCGTACCGTCGGGGCAGGCCTCGTCACGAATTTTGCCAATGTCAGCGCGGTGAACACGCGCACGCAGCTGACCTTGCGCGACGACGACCCGGCGAATGTCTTTGGTGCCGTGGCGCGCATCGACGTCGAGAAGGCCATCAACGCCGTCAACCCGGCGCGCCCGACTGCCGCGGAGGATGCCGACGACCCGGCCCGCCCGGTCGTGCTGAACCAGGGCGCCAGCGTCACTTTCACCTACCTGCTGAGCAACACCGGCAACGGCGCCCTGGCGGTGAACTCGCTGGTCGACGACGCCGGCACACCCGGCTCGACCTCGGACGACTTCACGCCTATCGCGGTGCTCAGTGGCGCCTACAACGTGGGCGACACCAACCGCAACGGCCTGCTCGACGTGGGTGAGGACTGGCGCTACACCTCGGCCGCAAGCACGGCGCTGATGGGCCTGAACACCAACACGGTGAAGGCCACCGCCACCGACGGCCGCACCGGCCGCACCGCGGCCGATACCGACGCGGCCAGCTACCTCGGCCAGGCCGGCGCCGTGCGCGTTGAGAAGGCGATCAACGCCGTGCACGTGACGGCACCCACACGCTATGAAGACGCCGATGCCGCCACCGGCCCCATCCTCACGGTGGGCTCGCCCATCGTCTGGACCTATCTGGTCTACAACCAGTCGGCCACGGCCCTCGACTTCATCGACCTCGTCGACTCCGACGGCTTCCGGCCGGTGCTGGTGGGCGGCGACGTCAATTCCGACGGCCGGCTCGACGTCGACGAGGTGTGGCTCTTCACGTCCAGCGGCGTGGCCGGTGCGGCGAGCGCAGCGCTGGCGGGGCAGCAGTCCAACACCGCCACCGTGCGGGTGGCCGACGACAGCGGAGTGCGCTACACAGACGACGACCTGGCCTACTACTTCGGCACCACGGTCACGGCGACGACGTCCATCCGCATCGTCAAGGCGATCAACGCAGCCAACCCCGCCCAGCCGACCGTGCAGGAAGACGCAAACAGCGCCGACCAGCCCGTGGTGCTGACTCAAGGTGCGGTGCCGACCTACACCTTCCAAGTGACGAACCTGGGCGCGCAGGCACTCAAGGACATCGTCATCACCGACGATGCGGGCACAACCGTCACTGGAGACGACTTCAAGCCGGTGCCGCTACGTCAGGGTTCGAATATCGTCGGTGATGCCAACAAGAACGGCCTGCTCGACTCCGGCGAGACCTGGCTGTACACCTCGGCCGGCGTCTACACGGTCGCGCCGGTGTCGGGGGCCTATGTCAACGTGGCGCAGGTGACGGGTACGAACGTCGTCACAGGCACCACGGTTCGCGACGACGATGTCGCGCACTTCGTGATCGGTTTGCCCGTGCACACGCAAGGGCGCATGACCGGGGGCGGCAGCGTCTACACGGAAGACGGCATGCGCGTCACACATGGCTTCGAGCTGCATTGCGACATCGACATCGGGCCGAACAACCTGCAGGTCAACTTCGACCGCAACAGCTTCCACCTCGAGTCCCTGATCTCACTCACCTGCTATGACGACGCGAACCTTGACCCCCTGCCGCGCCCGGCGCCGTTCGACACCCTGATTGGCGTGGGCACCGGCCGCTTCAACAACCAGCAGGGCTACACGATCCGCTTCACCTTCACCGACAACGGCGAGCCGGGCAAGACCGACTTTGCGCAGATCGAGATCCTCGACCGCCAGGGCAACCGTGTGCTCTTCGTGGCCGGCAACCTGCACAACGGCAACCACCAGGCCCACCCGGAGAACAAGACCGTCAAGCTGCAGGCGGCTGCGGCCCCGATGCAGACGAAAGCCCAAGGGTCTGCTTTGGATGAGACGCAATGGTTGCAACCGGTCGCGCAAGCTAGCAGCGAATGGGCAAATGCCAGGGCAAGCGCTGCGCAGATCGCGCAGCCGGGCAGCGTGCGCTACGCCACTGCCGACATGCCGGGTCTGGTGTGGGGCGAGAGGCAGGGCGATGTGGTCACCATCGACAGCCACGCTGCCGAGTGGGGCGGGTCCGTCGACCGCACGCCGCGTGACGCGAGCGAGTTCCGTCAAACATCCAGAGGGCTCCTCGCAACGGCCGGCCCGGCCGCCGGGCGCATGGACCTGCTGAGCGTGCTGATACATGAACCAGGCCATGTGCTCGGACTGGCCCACACCAGCGGAGGCGCGATGGAGAGCCAGCTGCTGGCAGGGGAGCGCGTCCTGCCGGCAGGTGAGCTTTCAAGCCCGGCGAAAGCTGACCAGGGCATCGCCGCGACGTCAAGCATGCTGGCGAGCGACGCGCCCAGCATTGACTGGTCCGCTCGGCCCGTGGTTGAGGCTGCCGGGCTGCTGCCGGCAGCGCGGGGCAAGAGCCAGAACTGGCAGGACCGTTTCGTCAACCATGGCGGCGTGGAGGTCCAGCGACTTAACCCGAACGCGTCGCTGCGCCTGCATCTGGACACGGCACACAAGGTGGCCAACACGCTTTCGGCTAGGGCGCACTGACCGCGGCGGGCCGCCGCCAGAGTCCCTAAGGCCTGTTCATTTCGCTAATAGGCGCGGCGAGGGCATGCACGACCCGACCTGCGAGGCCGGCTTGGGTTGGTGCCTCCAGTTCGCGCTGGACGCAAGCGGTCGTTGGGGGGCTTGACTGTTCAGCTGGATCCTCGCCGCGCGCTTGCGCACCTCGAGCGAGAACTTGTTCGATTTGCTCATGGCTCGATCCTCTCAGAGTGTTGAGCCTCCGCGATTGCCGGGGGCGGCTCAGCCCGTTGGACTCGCTGCCAAGCAGTAGGACCGCAAAGCGGGCTTTCGTGACTGACCGCCGCGTAGCAGTCGCCGGCCCCGCCGAAGCGCAACCAGCCTGGTCTCGACTTCCGGTAGCCTGACGGCATGCCCACCGAAGATCTCCACGCCTTCTTGCTTCGCCAGCCCCCAGCTGCCCTCGCGGACCTCCTCGTCGAGCTCGCGAAAGACCACCCAGACGTGGACAAGCGCCTGCAGCGTCTGCAACTCTCCGACAGCCCCAGCAAGCTGGCGGCCATGTTCAAGAAGGCACTGGCTGGCTGGCGCCGCTCGCAGAAGTACCACGACTACAAGACCGTCGGTGCCTTTGCGGCCAAGCTTGAGCTTTGGCTGGACCAGGTCGCCCGGGAACTTGCGCCGAAGGATCCTGCCTTGGCCCTGGATCTGTTCGAAACATTCATCGAGACCGACGCCGTCTTCTTCGAGAACGCTGACGACTCGGGCGGCCATATTGGTGGTGCAGTCCGCACGGCCTGCCGGTATTGGCTGGAAACGTCTGCTCAGTGCGAGGCGCCCCAGGCCGCACTGCGTGACCGTCTGCTGAAGCTGGCGACCGCCGATGCCTACGGCGCACGGGAAGGCCTGTTCCGGGAAGCCCATCTGCTGCTGTCCGAGCCGGCCATGCGCGAGATGGTGGCGGAGCTGGAGGCCAAGATGGCGGTGCTGGTCGCCAGGCACCGAGGGGCAGGCCAAGTGCCCTACGAGGTCATCAACGTGTCTGCCTCTCTGTCCCTCATCGGCGATGCGCTCAAGGATCCGGACGTCAAGGCGCGCGCCATCCTGAGCTATCGGCCGGAGCCGAATGCAATGCAGAAAGAGACGATCGCGCAGGGCTACCTGAAAGCGGATCGCGCAGAGGACGCGATGAAGTGGCTGCAGGGCGATTGGGGCAACCTGGACGACCGCCGTCAGCGGCTCTTGGCGCAAGCCCACAGCCAACTTGGCAACACCGAACTCAGCCATCCGCTTCGGCAGGAACTCTTCGAGCGGTCCCCATCGGTCGATGCCTTGCATCAGTGGCTCGATGCCTTGCCGCCGGCGCAGCAAGCCGCGGCGATGGAACGCGCAGGAAACGTGGCCTTGTCGCTGCCGAATCCGGCGTTGGCCGCACAGCTTTTGATCGAGCTTCATCGTGATGCCGACGCCGAGGCTGTTCTGGTCGACAAGGCCGCGGCCATTGACGGCGCCGACTACTTCATGTTGCCGACGCTCGCGAAGACGCTGGCCGCAGGTGGACGCAGCAAGGGAGCGACGGCCATCTATCGAGCCCTGATGCTCAACATCCTGGATCGTGCCAATGCGCGAGCCTATGGTCACGCAGCCCGCTACCTGGAGCGGCTGGCGTTGATGTCCGCCACCGACCTCGCGCCTCTGCCGTCGCACGAAGACTTCGTGGCCCAGCTGCGCAGCAAGCACGCACGCAAGACGGCGTTCTGGTCATTGCTGAACAAGGCCTGAGTTCAGCTCAGCCCATAGAGCTTGGCAATACGCGTCGCCGTGCGCCGGTCCGCAGCCTTGAGCTTGGCGCTGACGCGTTGGAACCTGCAGTCCACGGTCTCCGGCTTGAGATTCATGGTCGCGGCGGACCTTGCTGGAATGACCCGCGTCCTCGTGTCGCAAGAGTTCGAGGTCGGCCGGGGTGAACCGCAAATCGACCGCTCACAAAGTCCAAAGGAATCCCGTGTGAGCCCACTTCCGGTTTACCTCTCTGTTTAACCCTGGGAGAAAAAGGCCGCCGCAATGGAAAAAGGACTTAGAGGCTTTCGCTTCTAAGTCCTTGATTTCTCTTTTTATTTTTGGTCGGGACGGCGGGATTCGAACTCGCTACCCCTTGCACCCCATCGAAGTAATTGATCATCTTTGTGATTTGAGTGACGCTAGGCTGTCCGCTGATTTTTTGGAAATAATCGTTTAAAATCAACGTATTGCGTGGCAATACGGCGGTTTTGGCATCGTCCCACTGAGTGCCACAAGATGCCGGTAGATCCCACGTCCGGTATCCCCCTGGGTATCCCCCTGGAGAAGTTGATGGCGACGACTCGATATCCGAAGCAAGGCAAAGGAAGCCGCTGGACGGAGCTTGGCTTGAAGGCGATCCCTTCAAGCTGGAGGGGTGACTACATTGCGGATGGCGAAGGGCTGACGGGCGAGGTGCGGGTCGCCTCAGAAGGCAGGGTCAGCATCAACTTCAAGTACGGCTACAAGTGGCGCGGAGCGGGAGAGAAGCACTACTGTGGAACCTGGCCCGACGTCGCTCTCTCAGCCATTCGCGCAGAACGTGACCGCGCCAGAGCGCTAGTCAGGTCTGGAGCTAGTCCGAGCGATGCCAAGCGCGCCGCAAAGATTGAAGCCCAGGCCACTATTGAGGCCACCCTCGCTGAGGCTGCTCGCCAGCAGGCCGAGGACCTTCCCCTTCGCGCGATGCTCGAAGCGTGGCTGCGTGACGGCGTGAAGCGTGCGGATGACAACGCGGAATTGCAGCGCAGCTTCGAGAAGGACGTGCTGCCGCTCATCGGAGCGAAACCTGTACGTGCGGTGGAAGAGGGCGACATCCGAGCCGTACTGCGTGCCGTGATCGATCGCGGCACCTACCGGATGGCCTCGCGGGTCTATGCCGACCTGGTGCAACTATTCGCGTGGGCAGAGGCGCGGAAGCCCTGGCGCGCGCTCATGGTCGAGGGTAACCCCACCAAGTTGGTCGAACTGGCCAAGCTGCTGCCACATGGGTGCGACCCTGACGCAGAGCGTGACCGTGTGTTGTCTGCCGATGAGCTGCGCGAGCTGCAAGTCAAGTTGACCGACATGGAGGCCGCCTACGCCGCAGCACCTGCCGGAACGAAGTACGGCGTTGACCGCCCGCTGAAGAAAGAAACGCAGCTAGCGCTGTGGATTTGCCTGAGCACCCTCTGCCGTATCGGGGAACTCTTGATGGCTCGCTGGGAGCACGTGAACCTTACCGGCGGTGAGTGGTTTGTTCCTGCCGAGAACACCAAGACACGCGTCAGCTGGAAGGTCTATTTGTCGCCGTTCGCTCTGCGGCAGTTCAAGGCGCTGCATGCGTTGACCGGCGACACGGCATTCTGCTTTCCGGCTCGAGCGGCGGCGGGTGAAGTGCCAGCAGACCATGTGTGCGTCAAGAGCGTGTCCAAGCAGATCGGCGATCGTCAGACGCAATTCAAGAAGCGGGCCGGACCGCTGACGCATCGCAAGCATGACAACTCGCTCACTCTGTCCGAGGGCAGGGCGGGGGCGTGGACACCGCATGACTTGCGGCGCACGGGGGCCACCATGATGCAGCAGTTGGGCGTGTCACTTGACCTTATCGATCGATGCCAGAACCACGTGATGGCTGGCAGCCGGGTTCGTAGGGCCTATCTGCATCACGACTACGCAGCGGAGAAGCGCGAAGCCTGGGCGAAGTTGGGTGAGCGGATTGACGTCTTGTTGGGTGGCTTCAATCAGATTCGGCTCGAGGCCAAGCAGGCGTAGAAGGCGTTTACAGCCTAAGGGCTGTATGAAGTGCATTCAGCCAAGCTAAAACGGGAACGATCCGTCTGCCTACCTCAGGGACGTGCTAGCCAGGCTGCCGACGCAGCCGGCGAGCAGATCGGCCAACTGTTGCCGCATCGCTGGTCAGCAGCTATCGATTACTAGCGCACACCTCGTCAGCAGGTTTGCCAGGACCGCCACCAGTACCAAGCGCCCCAGCACGCCAACAGCCAAAGCAACACGATGAGGGCTGCACCGGCCTTACTGGTCGGCTTGGCGCCTCTCGATGCCATCCACTCATCTGCCTTGCTGCGGCTTTCCGCCAATACCTCCGCCGGTAGCAGCTTGATGGCCACCCAAATCAGGCCGGGCAGAAGCAAAACGTCATCGACATAGCCGAGCACCGGAATGAAGTCTGGGATGAGGTCGATTGGGCTCAGCGCGTACGCCACGACAAACACCCCGAGGGCCTTGGCGTACCACGGAGTGCGCGGGTTTCTTCCTGCGAACCAAAGAGTGACGCCATCGCGTTTAAGCCGCTTGGCCCATGACCTCAAGCTGCTGCTGATGCTCATGGGCCGCAGCATGCCAGGGTCTGGTGTCTGACCTCGCACTTGGCAGGAAGTGACGAGTCTGCGCTTACGGGAAGTCTGTCCCGTCAAGATGCCATCGCTGGACGCTTATGGCGGTGCGTGGTGTTTCACTGGTCATGGGCCAGTTGCCATGTGCGGCGACGGCTTTCTCGCCGAGGCCGGAGCAATCAGGAAGGACTGGGAAGAGGGGCTCCCGGGCGAGGCGCTTAAGCGTTCCTTAAGCGTCGTTTTTGAACACTGCGCGCCGTTCTTCATCGGCGCATCACGTGTTCGCTCCTCACTCCATCAATCCGCGCTCGCGCGAGATATCAGCCGCTGCCTCCAATCCAGCGTGGACACCCACGGAAGGCCGTGGCGACCGCGTTCGGCAGGACTTGCTTGTCCTGTTCTGCGGTCTCGCTCTGCTCGCTTTGTGGGAATGGTCTCGATTGGACCTGCCGCTGGCTCACCTATACGGTACCCCTGCGGGCTTCGAATGGAGGGACCACTGGTTAACTGCCAAGGTGCTTCACGATGGCGTTCGGGTTGTCGGTTGGGCAATTTATGCGTGGTTGATCGTCAGCCTGTGGCGGCCAAGGATGCTTGTGCTCGCCATGCCAAGGCGCAGTCGACTTTGGTGGATAGGCACGACGTTGGCTTGCGTGGCCTTGATTCCAGTTCTGAAACGTGCGAGCTCCACCAGCTGCCCATGGTCTCTCATTCAGTTTGGAGGCGACTTCGCGCGCTACGTGCCGCACTGGCTCCTAGGGCTCCCTGACGGCGGGCCGGGGGGGTGTTTTCCGTCCGGTCACGCGTCGACAGCATTTGCATTCATTCCGGGCTGGTTTGCGCTTCGCGACCATGCCCCTCGCGTCGCTCGCTTCTTCCTCGTGGTCGTGCTCATCTGCGGCGCTGTGCTTGGGTGGGTTCAGATGATGCGAGGGGCGCACTTCCTCAGCCATTCCCTGTGGACCGCGTGGATCTGTTGGGCCGTCAGCCTGCTGAGTTGGTATGGCCTGCAGCCCTGGCGTGAGTGGCCGTTGATCGGGAATCAAGTGAGCCTCGATGGAGGGCGGTCGTGAAGCGTGCCGTCGGATGGTTCTATCCCGATCCAGCACGGCCTCTCACCCAGGTGTGGATGTGCTCTCTGTGGATGGGGCTGGTGGCGAACTGGCCGCTTTGGAAGCAGCTGACCACGCTGCCAGAGCTCGGCGGTTGGCGCGGCCTCGTGTTCATCGTCGCGTTTGCTGGCATGGTGACAGCTGCGACCGGGACGGTTGTCAGTTTGCTGGCGTGGCCACGACTCATCAAAGGGGTTTTGACTCTCTTGCTCGTGGCGTCGGCGGCGCTGGCCTATTTCATCGACAGCTATGGCATCGTGTTCGACCCAACGATGGTCGTGAACATGGTTCAGACGGATGCGCGGGAGACGCGTGACTTGCTGAGCCTCCGCCTCTTGCTGACGATTCTTTTGGTGGGTGTGACGCCAGCCGTTTGGCTGCTGATTCAACCTCGAGCGCCTGCGCAGCACATCGTTCGGCGGGTGGCCGGAAACATGGCCAGCTTTGTCGTTGGGGTGATCGTGGTGGTCGGGCTAGCACTTGCGGTGTTCGCCGATCTGTCGTCCACCATGCGCAACCACAAGGCGCTGCGATACATGGTGACACCCCTCAACGCGGTGTACTCCTTGAGTGCGGCAGCGATCCGCAGTCAAGCAGCGCCAAGTGGTCCCCCGGTCGTCATCGGTGCCGATGCTCGTCTATTGCCTCGACCTGCTGGTACCAAGCCCCCGCTGTTGCTGCTGGTGGTGGGGGAGACGGCGCGCTCCATGAACTTCAGCCTCAACGGCTACGAGCGCCTGACGAATCCGGAACTGTCCAAGCTGCCCGTGGTCAGCTTTCGCGACGTGACGTCGTGCGGCACCGCCACAGCCGCCTCGCTGCCGTGCATGTTCTCGCCGTTGGGGCGCTCGGATTTCGTGGACTTGAAGGGTACACAGGAGAACCTGTTGGATGTCCTCTACCGCGCTGGTTTAGCCGTGCTGTGGTTGGACAACCAGAGTGGCTGCAAAGGACTGTGCGACCGGGTTCCCAACAGCACCACGGCCAATCTCCCCGAAGGCGCGATGCCACTGCCTGCGGCGCTGTGTCGCAAGGACGAGCTTGGCCATGCGGAGTGCTATGACGAGGCGATGCTGCATGAGCTGGATAGGCGCGTGGCACAACTGGAGCCGGCCCGGCTCGAGCGGGGCCTGGTACTCGTCATGCACCAGATGGGCAGTCATGGACCAGCCTACTTCAAGCGCTCGCCGCCGGACCTGGAACTGTTTCAGCCCGAGTGCATGAGCAACGCGCTGCAGCAGTGCGAGCGGCAACAAGTCGTCAACGGGTATGACAACACGATTGCGACGACAGACCGTCTGTTGGCTCGGTCAATCTCCTGGCTACAGACTATGTCGACTCGGTTCGAACCTGGCATGCTGTACATCTCGGATCATGGCGAGTCCTTGGGGGAGAACGGCCTGTACCTTCATGGGATGCCATACGCCATGGCACCGAGGGAGCAAACGCATGTGCCGATGATTGTCTGGCGTCCAAACGCAGATGGCGGTGCCCAAAAGCTCATGCCGGGTTGCCTGGCAGGCTTGCGCGACAAGCCAGCGTCACATGACAACCTCTTCCACACAGTGATGGGCTGGATGGGTGCTCGCGCGGACGTGTACCGTCCAGAGCTAGATATCCTGTCCAACTGTCGGTAGAGGCTAACCGACCGACAGATGTGATTTTGGTCCTGGATTGCGTGCCGAAAGCCCGTCTTTTGGCCAGTCGACAAGCTCACAACCAAACAGCTTGTTGATGAGTTCGTCGGCAGGCAGTTTCAGAAACGCAGCGGCATATCGGGATGCGGTCGAGCCCGGCGAGAGGTCCCGCAGGGCCTCAGACAGTCCAGAGCCTGTCGAACAACGCGGGCGGCGGCTCGGCATCGTCTGCGGAAACTACGCGCACACCTCGCAGAGATGCCGGTCGCACGCCGAACGTTGCGACAAACGTGCGAGTCAGGTGAGCGCTGTCGGAAAAACCTGCCCAATGGGCCGCTTCGGTGAGCGTGGACCCATCGGCGAGGGTGCGCACGGCACGCTGCAGTCGCAGCCAGCGCACATAGGCACGAAACGGCAAGCCGGACACCTCGGCGAACCAATGCATGAAACGGGATGCCGACAGTCCGACAGCCTGCGCGGCGTCTTCGACGCGTACCGACGTGTCGAGTGCCGGCTCCAGCCATCGGAGGATGGTTGCCAGGCGTTCATCGTTGGGGCCACGATTGCGAGACGCCCCCTGACCTTCCAGCCACCGCGCCAACGCTCGTTCCAGGAGATCAGCCTGCGAGACCAGCATCGAGACCGGCTCAGCGATTGGTGTCGGCACTCCGCCGACCATCGCAGGGTCCAGGAAGACCATGCGAACTGGATGGGTGGCCACTAGGCGATGTGGGACGCGGGCGGAGAGGAAATGTCCGGGGCTGTCTAGCACTCCCCAGGATCCTTCGACAGTCAAGGTGCCCGCTGAACACCAGGCAAGTTGGGCAGCCTGATGTCGGTGTGGGCGTCCCGTTTCGACCGGGCCTACGTAGACGGCCCAACCGCGGCCGACGGTGAGCTGAGGCCGGTCCGGAACTGTTGCCTCAACCATGCGCTGCCCGTAACGCAAGCCGATAAACAGATGGGCAAGCAGCCGCGTGCGTTTCCGGCATCTTTGCCGGAAGCCGGCCTCCGATCTTCATCGTTTTCTCCATAGTCTTAGATCGCCGTCATTGCACACCCTGAAGGGGGTACGGAGTCAAGTAGCGATGGACTCGCGCCGTACACGCACGCGTCAGCGAGGCGTCCAGCGTACGCAGATCAAGGGACCAGCAGCGGAGTACGGCGGTCTTCCTGATCGGTCTTATCAAGCTCTTGCTCACCGTCGCTCTTCCGGGACGCTGCTATCGCGTCGTCGCGCGAGTTCAGTTGCCGCCACGGAAGGCGCTGTTGCGGGCGAAGAGTCAAGCGGGCGTAGCTGGTTTGTTCAAGCGCGCCCTGAGCCGGATGGCAACACTGGCGCTGCTTGTTGAGGAAATAGCAATGAAAGTGAGTTCTCTTGTACGGTACGGCTCGTACCCCGGGGTCATGGCCCTGATGCTCCTCGGTGTAGCGGCAACGCCTGAGAGAGGCTTTGCATTTGCTTGGCTCGCCGCACTTGTCGCCAGCGGGCTGCTGGTCGTGGCCCTGCTTGAGCGCCGGTTTCCATTTGAGTCTCGGTGGCAGGCCGCGGATCTGGACTTTCCGGCCGACGTCGCGCACGCTGTCGTCAACCTGGCTGTGATGCACGCAGCGGTGCTCGGCTTCGCGCTAATGCGCGACCTGACTGGCTATGAGGGGTTGGGATGGCCTGGAGACTGGCCCTACCTTGCTGAGGTTTTCTTGGCCGGGCTGCCGCTGGACCTGTCGCTGTATGCCGTGCATCGCCTGAGCCATCGCCACGGCATTCTTTGGCGGTTCCACAGCATTCACCACTCATCCCGGCGGCTCTACTGGCTCAATGGCGAACGTCGTCATCCGCTGCATGCCGCGCTAATGGCAAGCCCGGGACTGCTGGTGCTCGGAGTGCTCGGAACGCCCGCAGAGGTTGTAGGCGGATGGTTCGCCATCCTGGCCGTGCATCTGGCCTTCCAGCATGCCAACCTGGACTACCGGCTTGGACCATTTCGCTACCTGCTAGGCGTTGCCGAGCTGCACCGCTGGCATCACCGAGAGCGCTTCGAGGACGCGCAGGTGAACTTCGGCGAGTTCTGGTTGATATGGGACCACGTCTTTGGCACCTTTTACCAGCCAAGTGCACCGCTTGGCCCCATTGGTATCGAAGGCGATCCTGTCCCACATGGCTACGGTCAACAGATCGTTTACCCGTTCCGGACCAACATATGAACAGGAGAACTCGAATGCCTTCCTTCCGCCAAACGATAGATCCCCACGTGGATGCCGAACTGCACAAGGCATGGGCTGCGTTGCCCAAGGATGAGGCAGCTGGTGGCTTCCGACACCTCGAGCGAGCCCATGTCATGGGACAGGCATCGACCTACCAACATGTGCGTGTCCATCTACACATGCTGGCTTGGGCAGTGCGAAACCATCGCGCACGGGAAACGGTCGGGCAGTTGCTTCGCATCGTTGGCGCTGCAACCAAGACGCCCTTTGGCCTAGTCCCAACGGGCAACACGGGTGGGTCGAATGTCAGCCCCATCAAGCCGCTGCCGATCCCCGTCGATCTGGCAAAGATCATTGATAGGGCGAAGCAGGCCGCGGGACGTTGATCTTCGTGCCTTGCGCTGCTGTCGCTTCGCGCCCCGGGGCGTCCTCCATCGAATCTTGCAAAAGGGGCCCCGGGACATGCGAGATCGCACGCTATGCCGACGCAGCACTGGTCGTGGCTGGGAAAACAACGCGGACAGACAGTCCGCGACCGGCGTCGCCCGCATCAATTTCCACCATCGCGCCGTGCCGGTCTGCAATCGCTCGGACGATCGCCAATCCGAGTCCGCTACCGCCCGGGTAGGCTCCTCCTGCCACGCCACGGAAGAAGCGATCAAAGACGCGGCCGCGTTCCGCCTCCGGGATGCCCGGCCCGTGATCGACCACTCGAAGTACGGGCTGCTCCGCCTCCAGGGCAACCTCGATGTCAACCGCTGCACCGGGCGCATACCGTAGCGCGTTGTCAACGAGGTTGTTCAGCAGCACCGTGAGTTGCGGTAGATCGCCTTCAACTACGGCTGGCTCAAGCACACGGACACCCAGGTCGACATCACGCGAATCTGCCTGGGTGGTGAAGGCACTGGCCACATTTCGCGCGAGCGCTGCCAAGTCAACGGGCTCTGAGTGCAGCATCTCGACGTCAGGTTCGCTGCGAGCGACCTGTAGGAGTTGCTCGACGAGGTGCTGTGAGCGGTCGATCCCTGCCTCCAGATCCTCCAGCGCAGCCTGCCTTGACGTTTCATCCGGGCTGCGCTGCAAGATCTGCAGCTGCAGGCGCAGTGCGGTGATCGGCGTGCGAAGCTCGTGCGCAGCGTCGGCGAGGAATCTTCGCTGTGCTGAGAATGCCTCGCCCAGCCGTCTCAGCAGCTCGTTGGTTGATTCGATGACCGGCATCAACTCCTTGGGTGTATTGCCAACCCTGATCGGTGACAACGCGCCCGCGCTTCGGGTTGCGATGTCGAGAGCCGCGACGTCCAACGGCGCAAGCCCGCGACGCAAGCTGAAGATCAGCAGAGCGCCGACGCCAGCTACGAGGGCGACCATCAGCGTGGAAATCTGCACGGCGGACTCCCCAGCCATCTGCTGACGTTGTGACTGGCGCTGGGCTGCTTGAGCCACATAGCCACCGCGCGTCACCGTGTGCACGATCCAGCGCTCGCCGCGCACCATCGGCTCGCTATGGCCTTCGATTGGAGAGAAGGGAAGCGCAACGCGTGGGTCGGAAATGAAGAGGCGTCTTCCGCCAATGGTCCAGCTTTGCGTCACGATCTCGGAGTCATCCGGAATGTCAGTACGCACGGGAAGGTCTGCGCTGCTTTGCCAGCTTTGATTGGCTTGGTGCATACGGGCGACGCCTTCGGCGATGGTTTTCAGCTCGTCGTCGAAGACTTCATGCATCTCGGTGAGCGTCACCAGATAGGCCACGACGGTGAGAAGCACCGTACCCAGTGCGAGGGTGCCGACGATCCACTTGAGCAGGTCACGTTCAAGGGAGCGCATCAAACCTCCGAAACTCGGTAACCCACTCCCCGGACGTTGCGGATGCGCTCCGCACCCAGCTTGCGTCTGAGGTTGTGTACATGCACCTCGACCGCGTTGCTTGCGATCTCTTCTCCCCAGCCATAAAGCGATTCCTCCAGCTTTTCCTTGGAGATGACCGTGCCTGGCCTCAGCATCAGCGCTTCAAGCAGCCCGAACTCGCGGGCTGACAGTTCGATCGGATGACCATCCAGGCTCACAACGCGTTTGGCCGGATCAAGGACCAGCGCACCACAGCGCAAGAGCGGAGATCCGCTCCCAGCATGTCGACGGAGTAAGGCGCGTACGCGCGCAATCAATTCATCCAGGTCAAAAGGCTTGAGCACGTAGTCGTCAGCGCCTGCCTCCAGCCCGGCGATCTTGTCTCGCACGGTATCTCGCGCTGAAGCGATCAGTACAGGCATGCCATCACCGCGATCACGCAGGGTCTTCAACAGCTGCATGCCGTCGACCTGCGGCAGCCCGAGGTCAAGGATCGCCAGGTCATGCAGGCGGTGACCAAGGGCGAGCTCTGCCTGTCGCCCATCTCGGACCCAGTCGACGCTGAACCCGGCTTGCAGCAGCCCTCTTTGCAGGGATTTGCCGACCATCACGTCGTCCTCGACCAGTAACAGGCGCATCTCAATCTTCTTGCCGCAAGGGGTTCATCCTAAGTTCTGAGGGGCATCGTCGGGGCCGCAACCTTAAGTGGCACTTAAGCATCCGGGAGCCACCATGGCGCATGCACTTCCCTGACCACTCTCTGCGTCTTGACCATATCGGCACCGACCTGCCGCACCAACCCGAATGGGACGTCACCGAGGGCGGCATATGAGCGCTTCCAACCCCTACAAAGGGCGAACAGGCCTGGAGCGCATCGTTTACGCGTTCCGCTACTCGATGGATGGGTTGGTCGCCGCTTTCAAGGGCGAAAGTGCGTTCCGGCAGGAGGTGGTGCTGGGTGCTCTCCTGCTGCCTGTTGCCGCATGGCTCGCCATGGACTGGGTCCAACTCGTGTTGATGCTCGGAGCGCTGCTGATCGTGCTGATTGTCGAGTTGCTCAACTCGGCAATCGAGGCAACCGTGGACCGCATCTCGTTCGAACACAACCTGTTGTCGAAGCGAGCGAAAGACATGGGCAGTGCTGCCGTCCTGCTGGCGCTGGTGTTCTTCGCCTTGGTCTGGGGGGCGGTGCTCTGGATGAAATTCTGTCCCGCGGCGTGATCCGTTGTAATCGCCACCGCAGGCTCCTGGTTTAACCGCGCCCTTACCCGTCACGGGGCTAACAGGGCGCAAACGAGAGCCGCGCTGCGATACGCGACCAAAAGTGCGTTCCGAGTCCAGCCATCAGCCCTGCCGCCCACGATCTGCAAGTTTGTCACCTCAAGAACCTGCTTCAGCTTTCGGGCAGCATCGTGGATCTCAACACCATCGCGCCCGAGAGAGATTTCCAGTCGCAGGATCTCGATGTGTCGATCAGCCTCCTTCAGCTGCGCCCGCAGTTGACGCTGCCATGGCTTGGAGGGCGGAATCCTGTCTAGAAGCCCCTGAACAATGACGTCGACATCGTTGATACCTTTCGCCATCGCTTCGAGGTGGGCAGCAGCTGAATCTGCTGGCAGGGCAGGGGACTCATCAGTCGATGCATCGTCGGTCAGATGTCTGGAGATCATGTGCCCGCACCTACCGTCAGATCGGCGACAAGACGGCTGATCAGCGCCCGATGCCGTATGGACGGCTCAGCCACCACAAGACGGTAGCGCTCGCTCCAGAGCCAAAGATCACCTACCAGTTCAACGAAGAGCACCTGGCCTGCCGATCCCAGGATGCTCAACTCGCCCGTCCCCTTCTTCCAATCGAACAGCAGCCGATGAGACCCGGGAGGCATGACAAGCCTCACCATCGATGCAGGCACGGTCGGCGCCAGTCGATCCCCTGCGGCGCCGACATGCACCGTGTTGACGGTGTCCCCGACGCGGTGCCGCACCACATAGACCACGAGCTGACCAGGCACCGGGGCGAAGCGCTTGGCGTCCTCGTCCGCAGCCAACGATGGGATGGATAGGGGTGCACAGGTTGTCTGGGTGCGAGGCCGTCCGTGGGCGTGGTAGCAGTAGCCGTTCTCTGAGAGATCTCTCGGCGGACTCGTGCAACCAGATACCAAGGGGGCGCCAAGGACCATGGAGCCAGCAAGAAAAATGCGTCTATGCATGATGTCACTCAACTTCGAAGGACGGCAGCGCGCCCGTTGAGAATTGCAGTACTACCTGCTGGTCTGCCAGAGCTGCAGACCACCACAGTGCAGCTGCTATGACGAACACCCCCGCAAGCACCGCGGAGCGCTTGGGCATGAGACTCTCCTGACGACCCGAGGAAGGAATGAGCGATTGGCGTTGCTTCAGGTTCACCATTTGCAGCATCTGTAGGCCAGGCCAAAACCTGCAGAGACAGAGCCTGTGTCCATCGTCAACGGGCTTTTTGCAGCATCGCCGAGCAGACGGGACGCGCCGAGATTGCCGAACAGGATCCAGCGTGGGGTCAGCGCGGTGATAAAGCCTGTGCCGACATAGGCGCCCCTCACGCCGCTTGCAGGCATGTAGGTCGGCAGGTTGGATGCCACAGCCTGAGCAGGCGTGACCCCAAAGTAAGTCTGCATGTTCTGTCGGTTGGCAACTGAGACACCCGCGCCCGCCGACCATTGAGTGGTGGGCGAGAGACGTTGGTGATAACCGATATCAAAGCTGCCCACCGCTCCGCCCTTGCGGCCTAGCAGGTCCTGCGAGACATTGGCGCTGATGTCCCAGTGATCGTTCAGCCGGTAGCCCACGAACACTCGCCCGCGCAGCGTGCGCTCGATGTCCGGCAGGCCGTTCAAACGGGTGGAGGATCCGGAATTGCGGCCACTGTCCAGCCGAAGCGCCGCGCCGAACCGGACGCGCTTGCCGTCGATGAGCAAGGCGCTTGCCCCTGGGCCCTGGGGATCTGATGCGAAGTTCATCGCAGCGGCCGACCGAGAGGTGCTGATGCGAAATCGACCCCACTGGTACGCCCAAAGCGGTCGAAGCTTGATGATTCGACGCCCTGATCCCTCGTACTCGGGCTGGGACAGCATCATGGCCCCGACGAGATAGTTCTGCTCGGACGTTTTTCGCTCTTCGTCGGCATGGGACACGGACGCAAACGTCAGTGCAAATGCGAATGGGGTCAGACGAGTCAAGGGACGATCAAGCGAGGTCATGCCCGATGGTCAGAGCCGGATGCTTAAGCGCCGCTTAAGGGATCTATCACCAGCACGAAGCGCGTCCCAGCCGATTGGTTTCGCGACATCTACCCATAGCACCTGGTCAATCGAGTTGACCGTTGGTCATCTATCCCCTTTGTGCCCGCTTCTGGGCGTTGTCCGCGCGGGCTGCCGTGCGGATGTACGGCTGATCAAGCAGCGATTGGGGAGCGCTTGTCGAGCCGTCCGATAAAATGTCTGTTGCTCTTGGGGAGTAGCCTGCTTCTGTCGCTCGGAAGCGCCTGCGTCAACACACTTGAACCTCGCGTTCATGGCGCCGGTAGCCAGTTCTGGTTGGCGAGACCAACGATGTGCCAGCACGACTTGTATGTGGTCGGGCGGTGGTGGCACGTCGTTGTATCTCTGCCCGACCCTGGATCGACTCTCATGAACGCTCTCTCTACAGCCGCACTCGCCATGGCGATGTCGACGGATGCCTTTGCTGCGGCCATCGGCAAGGGCACTGCGCTGAAACAACCTCGCTGGACCGAGGCCCTGCGTACCGGCGCCATCTTTGGCGTCATCGAGGGCATCACACCGCTTGTCGGCTGGCTACTCGGACTGACCGCGGTCAACGCCGTCAAGGAGTGGGACCACTGGATCGCGTTCGTCCTGCTCGGGACTCTTGGTCTGCACATGGTCTACAACGGGTTGAAGACGGACCAGTCCGAGGTTGATGCCGTCGAGGACAAACCGAGCCGTCACAGTTTTGCCCGTTTGGCATTGACCGGATTCGCAACCAGCATTGATGCGATGGCGGTGGGGGTCGGTCTGGCCTTCATCGACGTCAACATTGCGTATGTGGCCGCCGCCATCGGCTTCGCAACATTCGTGATGGTCACCCTGGGTGTGATGTTGGGGCGTGTCATGGGAGCCGTGGTTGGCAAGCGGGCAGAGATCGTCGGAGGCATCGTCCTGGCAGCCGTCGGCGCCGCCATCCTTTTCGAGCATCTCACCGCTGCCTGAGCGTGCATCCAACTTCGCATGCTCCTGGCGGCGCCAGTCGGAGGATGGGCTGAGGGCCAACATGACAGATTTGTAATGGGTCAAGCAGGCATGCCGTCGGGGACGGATTTCTACAGTGACGACCATGGTGAACGTTGTAGGCAGCTCGATCGAGCGACCCGTCCACCACCAAGGAGTACCTATGACCCGCATCTCTGCTTCCGCCTTCGTCGCCAGCCTGCTCTTCGCCGTCGGAGCAGCCCAAGCGGCGTCGATGACCAACGACACCTTCATGAACGGCAAGTCGGTTCACGGCGAGCCTGTTGCTGCTACGCAGGACGGGCGTATCGTGAACGTGGATGCTGGCAAGTCCATCAACGTGAACTGTGGGGACGTTGTCACGTTCCAGAAGGCTGGCAAGAGCTTCACCTGGAAGTTCAGCTCGGCTGCTCATCGCCCCGTCGATCTGCGCGCCATCGCACCTGCGGGCTTTACCGACAAGCCGCTCAAGGTCTACATCTCTCGCACCGATGCTGAGAGCAACTGATGCATCGGCATCAAGATCCGCGGCCCTTGCGGCCACGGGTCTGGTGGCGAACAGCTTCACGTAAGGCAGCGCTGCGGCCCGCTGCAAACGAATTCACTAGTTAGGCCAAGGCCAGTTCACCGCGCTCCCCATATCCAAGACACAATCGCCTCATGCGTCGCTGGTTGACCATCCTGTTGCTGTTCGTCCTGCCCGTCCAGTTTGCCTGGTCGGCTGCGGCAGCCTATTGCCAGCACGAGGAAGTGGCCGGGATAGCGCACTTCGGACACCACGCCCATGATCACGCTGCGAGTTCGCACGGTGGGGGCAAGCTGTCCGGCGCAGGCGAGAAGTCAAGCGACCAGTCTCCCGCCAAGGGCATGAAGCTGGTTGGTGACAACGACTGCAGTTTCTGCCATCTGAGCTTCGCCAAGCCGATGGTCCCGGTTGCGTTCCAGTTCGACAAGAGTTCCGTGTCCCAGCCAGACTCTGCGTCAGAACAGGCGTTCCGCTCACGCGGACCTGATCTCCTTGAACGCCCCAACTGGCGCGTCGCCTGATTCGGCGAGCGCAGATCCATCCTTACTTCTTTGATGCGGCCCTGACCGCAACACTGCTCTCGCCGAAACCCTCGCGTTGTTCCTACAACCCCGGAGTTTTCGATGCGCAGAACCCTCGTGCCGCTTGCTTGTGCGGCACTCCTCTCATCCCTCGCCCAGGCTCAGACGCCCGGGACCCCCAACACTGCCTCCCCTGAAGCGCGCGTAGCCCCAGCTACTGCCACCCCGGCCGTGCAGATTGCGCCGCTGACACTGCGGGCCGCCGTGGATGCCGCGCTGGCCCAGAACCCGCAGCTTCGCGCCGCAACCGCCGAACTCGACGCCAACGACGGCACGGTTCGCCAGGCCGGTCTGATTCCGAATCCGGTGCTAGGCGTCGATCAGGAGGACGTGAAGTCCGGCACTCGTGTCACGACGATGCAGCTCAGCCAGACGCTGGAGACCGGCGGCAAGCGGGCGGCGCGAGTCGAGGTCGCGCAGCGTGGCAAGGACATCGCGGCCCTGGACCTGACTGCGCGCCGCGCCGAGGTCCGCGCCACCGCTATTCAAGCTTTCTTTGACGCGCTGACAGCCCAGGAGCGGGTCAAAGTGGTCGAGGAATCGTTGCGCATTGCGGCCAGCGGTGTAGATGCTGCAGTGCGCCGAGTAACCGCGGGCAAGGTGTCTCCGACCGAGGAGACTCGCGCGCGGGTCGCCGCTTCTACTGCACGCATCGACTTGCGCCAGGCACAGGCTGAGGCCTCGGCCGCGCTTCGTGCGCTGTCAGCAGTCATGGGAGCGCCGGAGGGCTCGATCCAGCGTCTGGACGGCAACGTCGAGGCGCTGCCGATTGCACCTTCTGCAGTAGACATCATGGCTCGTCTCCCTGATGCGCCAGCCGTACGCCGCGCTCAGCTTGAGGTGCAACGTGCAGATGCCACCTACGGTTTGGCGCGTGCCAATGGCGTGCCGGACGTGACGGTGGGTGTCGGCGCTCGTCGGGCACAGGATCTGGGCCGCACGCAAGCCGTGTTCAGCGTATCCGTGCCGCTGCCGTTCTTTGATCGCAACCAAGGTGCGCAGCTGGAAGCCCTGCGCCGCCGTGACGCTGCCCAGGCCACAGCGCAAGCCGAGGAGTTGCGGCTGCGTTCAGAAGTGCTGCAGATGGCAGACCTGTTGCAGGCCCGCAAGGACGAGGTCGAAGCGCTTCGCAAGGAGGTCCTGCCCGGCGCGCAAAGCGCGTATGAAGCCGCCAAGACGGGCTTCGAGCTCGGGAAGTTCAGCTTCCTGGACGCGCTCGATGCGCAGCGAACCTGGCTCCAGGTCCGCAGCCAGTACTTCACTGCGGTGGCCCAAGTCCATCGCACGGCCGCAGAGATTGACCGCCAGCTCGGCACCACGACTGACCGCCCCTGACGGGCACTCCAACTTCGAGATCGACGATGAAATTCAATCAAAGCACGACCGAGGGCCTGCGCGCCTCGCTGGGCAAGAAGCAGCTGATCGCCATCGCGGTGGTTCTGGCGCTGGGCGCCGTTGGCACCGTCTCCATCCTCCGCATGGGCGGCAGCGCGCCGGCGGGCGAGGAAGAGCATGGACACGGCCACGATGAGGCCAAGGGCCATGGCGACGATGAGCACCACGGCGAAGCCAAGGACGCAAAGGGCCACAAGGACGCTGATGGTCACGGGGACGGCGAGCACCATGAGGAGGCCAAGAAAGGCTCCAACGGTGGCGAGGTCCTTGGTACACAGAAGGGTCTCGCCGTCGAGATGCTGCTCGCAGAGGAAGGTGGGACTGCACGCATCAAGGTCTGGGTGACAAATGCGGGCAAGCCGGTGAGCGTGAAGGCCGAACAGGTATCCGTGCAACTGGAACGACCTGGTCAGGATCCGGAGAAGGTTTCGTTCGCCATCCAAGCCGGTGCTCTGGTAAGCGCTCAGGCCATCGAGGAGCCGCACCTGTTCAAGGGCACGGTCAACGTGCAGACAGGCGATGGTGTGCTGACCTTCCCGTTTGCCAAGGACGAGGGTGCTGTCACGATGACGGCCGACCAGATCAAGGCAGCCGGCATCTCGATCGACACTTCCGCGCCTGCCACCATTCGCACAGCGCTGAAGTTGCCTGGCGAGATTGCGTTCAATGAGGACAAGACGGCTCATGTGGTGCCGCGCGTCGGTGGCGTCGTCGAGTCAGTCGCGGTTTCCTTGGGGCAGCAGGTCACCAAGGGCCAAGTGCTGGCCGTCATCAGTAGTTCGAGCGTGTCCGACCAGCGTGCCGAGCTGCAGGCTGCACAGAAGCGCCTCCAGCTCGCCCGCACAACCTACGAGCGGGAGAAGCAGTTGTTCGAGCAACGCATTTCTCCCCAGCAGGATGTTCAACAGGCCGAGCAAGCGATGCGTGAGGCGGAGATTGCCGTTGCCAATGCCCGGCAGAAGCTCAACGCCATTGGTGCGTCGCCCGATTCCTCTGCTCTCAACCGTTTCGAGCTGCGCGCACCGTTCAACGGCGTGATCGTCGAGAAGCATATTGCCCTCGGCGAGCAGGTTCGCGAGGACGTCAACGTCTTCACCATCTCCGATCTGCGTTCGGTCTGGGCTCAGATCAATGTACCGGCCAGCAGCCTGCCGCAGGTGCGCATCGGCGAGAACGTCACCATTCGCTCGACCGCGTTCGAGCAGACGGCAGTTGGCAAGGTCGCCTATGTCGGCGCGCTGATTGGCGAGCAAACGCGTACCGCTCAAGCGCGCGTCGTAGTCGACAACCCGAAGACCGCTTGGCGTCCGGGCCTGTTCGTGAACGTCGAGGTGTCCGCTGGCGAGTCCAGCGCCCCTGTGACCGTGACGGCGGATGCTGTCCAGACCATGGAAGGCAAGTCCGTCGTGTTCGTTCGCACCGCCAGCGGCTTCGCACCTATCCCGGTGGAGCTGGGCCGTAGCGACGGCAAGCGGACCGAGGTCACGTCTGGCTTGAAGGCCGGTGCGCAGTACGCCACGTCTGGCGCCTTCGTCATCAAGTCCGAAGCCGGCAAGGCGTCGGCTTCGCACGCACACTGAGAGAGGCGTCCACATGTTTGAACGCATCATCCGATTCGCCATCGAGCATCGATGGCTTGTGATGCTGGCCGTGTTTGGCATGGCGGCGCTGGGCGTATTCAGCTATCAGAAGCTGCCCATCGACGCGGTGCCGGACATCACCAACGTCCAGGTCCAGATCAACACCAAGGCGCCGGGCTACTCGCCGCTCGAGACAGAGCAGCGCGTGACCTACCCGATCGAGACAGTCATGGCCGGTCTTCCCGGTCTTGAGCAAACCCGCTCGCTGTCGCGCTATGGCCTCTCCCAGGTCACCGTCATCTTCAAGGACGGTACCGACATCTACTTCGCCCGCCAGCTCGTGAACGAGCGCATCCAGAGCGCGCGGGGTCAGATGCCGCCTGGCGTCGATCCGGACATCGGTCCGATCTCTACGGGTCTCGGGGAAATCTACCTTTGGACGGTGGAAACGAAGCCTGGCGCGAAGAAGCCTAACGGCGAACCCTACACGCCGACAGATTTGCGTGAGATCCAGGATTGGGTCATCAAGCCACAGTTGCGCAACGTGAAGGGCGTCACCGAGATCAACACCATCGGCGGCTTTGCCAAGGAGTACCACGTCGCGCCGGATCCAAGTCGTTTGGCGTCCTACGGCATCACGCTGGCGGATATCGTCAACGCGCTGGAGCGCAACAACGCCAACGTCGGTGCGGGCTACATCGAACGACGTGGCGAGCAGTACCTGATTCGCGCACCGGGCCAGGTCCGCTCCATCGACGACATCGGCAATGTCGTGCTGCGCAACGAGGGCAGCGTGCCTGTTCGCATCAAGGACGTGGCCACGGTCGAGCTTGGCCGTGAGTTGCGCTCGGGTGCTGCGACCGACAACGGCAAGGAGGTGGTGCTTGGGACCGTCTTCATGCTGATCGGCGAGAACAGCCGCACCGTGTCGCAGGCCGTCGACAAGAAGATGGCGGAGATCAACAAGAATCTGCCCGCCGGCGTCCACGCTGTGACCGTCTACGACCGTACGACGCTGGTCGACAAGGCGATCAGTACTGTCAAGAAGAACCTACTGGAAGGCGCGATCCTCGTGATCGTCATCCTCTTCCTGTTCCTGGGAAATATCCGCGCGGCCATCCTCACGGCCATGGTGATCCCGCTGTCCATGCTTTTCACGTTCACCGGCATGGTGCAGCAGAAGGTCAGCGCGAATCTGATGAGCCTTGGAGCGTTGGACTTCGGGATCATCATCGACGGTGCCGTCGTGATCGTCGAGAACTGCGTGAGGCGCCTGGCGCATGCGCAGGAGCACAAGGGTAGGCCGTTGACGCAGTCCGAGCGCTTTCACGAGGTGTTCGCGGCATCGCAGGAGGCGCGTCGTCCGCTGCTGTTCGGTCAGCTGATCATCATGATCGTCTACCTGCCGATCTTTGCGCTGGCTGGTGTCGAGGGCAAGATGTTCCATCCGATGGCGTTCACGGTCGTGATCGCGCTGGTGGGCGCCATGATCCTTTCGATGACGTTCGTGCCGGCAGCGGTCGCGCTGTTCATCGGTGAGAAGGTGTCGGAGAAGGAGAACTTCCTGATGGGCTGGGCCCGTCGGGCTTATGAGCCGGCGCTGCAGCGCGTGATGAACGCCAAGCCGCTGGTCATCACGGTTGCCGTTGTGACCGTGTTCCTGTCCGGCTTGCTCGCGACCCGCATGGGCAGTGAGTTCGTGCCCAGCCTGAACGAAGGTGACTTCGCCGTGCAGGCGCTGCGAATCCCCGGCACCAGCCTGTCGCAGTCGGTAGCCATGCAGCAGCAGTTGGAGGCCACGCTGAAGGCCAAGTTCCCTGAGATCGAGCGGGTCTTTTCCCGCACCGGCACAGCGGAGATCGCAGCAGACCCGATGCCGCCCAACATCTCGGATGCCTACGTGATGCTCAAGCCCGCATCTGAGTGGCCCGAACCCCGCCGGACGCGCGATGAGGTGCTCGCTGCGGTGAAGGCCGAAGTCGGGAAGCTGCCCGGTCAGAACTACGAGTTCTCACAGCCTATCCAGTTGCGCTTCAACGAGTTGATCTCGGGTGTGCGATCGGACGTGGCCGTCAAGGTGTTCGGCGACGACATGGACGTCATGAACGAGGCGGCCGGCAAGATCGCTGGCGTGCTCCAGGGCATCTCGGGATCCGCAGAGGTCAACATCGAACAGACCACCGGTCTACCGATGCTGAGCGTGCAGATCGATCGTGAGAAGACGGCTCGCTATGGCCTCAACGTCCAGGACGTGCAGGACACGCTGGCGACGGCGGTGGGTGGCAAGGAAGGAGGAACGATGTTCGAAGGCGACCGTCGCTTCGACATCATCGTCCGGGTGCCCGAGAACGTTCGCTCCGATCTTGAGGCCATCAAGCGTCTTCCGGTCCCGCTGCCGGCCGGCAGCAGCACGTCCTCGCGCAAATTCATCCCGCTGAGCGAGGTTGCCGAGCTGTCGCTGTCGCCCGGCCCCAACCAGGTCAGTCGTGAGAACGGCAAGCGTCGTGTGGTGGTCAGTGCCAACGTCCGCGGTCGTGACATCGGCTCGTTCGTGGCCGAGGCTGAGCAGGCGATCCAGCAACAGGTCAAGCTACCCACCGGGTACTGGATGGTGTGGGGCGGCCAGTTCGAGAACCTGCAGTCTGCAACGAACCGCCTGAAGATCGTGGTGCCGGTGTCCCTGGCGCTGGTCTTCACGTTGCTGTTCGTGATGTTTGGCAACGCGAAGGACGGTCTGCTGGTCTTCACGGGCATTCCGTTCGCGCTGACCGGCGGCATCGTGGCGCTTTGGCTGCGAGACATCCCGATGTCCATCTCGGCGGCTGTCGGCTTCATCGCGCTGTCTGGGGTGGCGGTGCTCAACGGTCTCGTCATGATCTCGTTCATCCGAAACCTGCGGGAATCGGGCAAACGGCTCGACGAAGCGATCTTTGAAGGAGCCGTTACCCGCCTGCGGCCTGTGCTGATGACCGCGCTGGTGGCGTCGCTGGGTTTCGTACCCATGGCGATCGCCACAGGAACGGGTGCAGAAGTTCAACGTCCGCTGGCCACTGTCGTTATCGGAGGCATCCTGTCGTCGACGGCGCTGACTCTGCTTGTTCTGCCGGTGCTGTATCGCATCGCTCACCGAAAGGATGAGGATGAGGCCGCGACACCGCGTCCGACGCCTGATCAGGAGGTTCACGCATGAACGCAGGTACGCATCAAGGGACGTCCCGGCCTGAAGGCGGGAGCCTGGTGGGCTTGATCCTCTCGCATGGAGGGTGGCCGCAGGGCCGCGGGGCCTCATGAAGATCCTGGTCGTCGAAGACGAAGTCAAGGCGGCCGCTTACCTGCGCAAGGGCCTCACGGAGGAGGGGTATCAGGTTGAGGTGGCTCACTCCGGCGTTGACGGACTCCACATGGCGTCCGTCAACGAGTACGACCTCGTCATCCTGGATTGGATGCTGCCTGGCATCGATGGGATGGCGGTCCTCTCCGCACTGCGCCACACGCGTTCAGTACCCGTCCTCATGCTGACCGCGCGCGGCCAGATCGAGGACCGGGTACGAGGTCTGCAGGGCGGGGCGGATGACTACTTGGTCAAGCCATTTGCGTTCTCTGAGCTGGTGGCGCGCGTGCAGGTGTTGCTGCGTCGATCCGGAGGACATCAAAGCGACGCGGAGACCATCCTCCTCCGGGTGGCCGACCTGGAGGTCGACACCGTACGGCGCAAGGCGACTCGAGGGGGGCAAAGGCTTGAGCTGACTCCGAAGGAGTTCAGCCTGCTGATCCTGCTGCTCAGACGCAAGGGGCATGTGCTGTCGCGCACGGAGATCGCGTCTCAGGTCTGGGATATGAACTTCGACAGCGAGACCAATGTGGTCGAAGTTGCCATCCGCCGTCTGCGCTCCAAGGTTGATCAGCCGTTTGACCGGCATCTTCTGCACACGGTCCGAGGTGTCGGCTACGTGCTGGAGGAACGACCGTGATCGCGCAGGTGTTCCAGGCACCGAGCCTTCGTGCGCGGCTGTCGCGCCAGTTCGCGTTGCAGACCATTGTTGGCCTCAGCCTGGTCTGCGGGGTCGTCTATCTCGTCATCGCACTGACGCTGGCTGGCCGACAGGACGATACGCTCGTCAAGAAGCGCGCGGCGGTTCAGCGACTGTTGGCAGAAGGGGAGGAGCTTCACGACGTTCCCGCGATCAAGCATCTGCTGAGCGACTTTCTGGCGGGCCACGATGACCTGTCACTCGTGGTGCGTCAGCGCGATGGCCTGGCGGTGTTCGACAAGAACGATCCCACTCGTCCGGAGGACATGAGCAAACGGTTGACGTTCGAAGTCAAGTTGCCGGTGGAATTGGGAGGCGCCGGGACCGCGGAGTTCATCTACGACATCCGCAAGGACGAGTCCCTTTTGAGCCGCCTCTGGTGGACCCTGCTCACGGCGGCCATCGTGGGCACGTTTGCGGTGTCCGCGACGGGCTTCCTGCTTGTCAAGAGGGGGCTGGCTCCGTTGAATGCGCTGGCACGCCGGACATCAGAGCTGGATGCGAGTCGCTTGGACCTGCGCCTTGACGGGGCAGGCCAGCCCGAAGAGGTGCAACCCCTGCTGATGCAGCTCAATGCGTTGCTCGATCGTCTGCAGGCAGCCTATGCGCAGATGGAGGCGTTCAACGCTGACGTCGCCCATGAACTTAACAATCCGCTGTCCATCCTGATCGGATCCTGCGAAGTCGCGCTGCGGCGTCCGAGATCGCAGGCGGAGTTGCATGACACGCTGACCTCGAACCTGGAGGAACTCAGGCGCGTCGCAGGCATCGTGGCGGACATGTTGTTCCTGTCGCATGCCGAGCGTGGCGTGGAGGCTCGCCGGACGTTGCCAATGAGCCTGGCGGATCTTGCGGCTGAGGTCATCGAGTACCACGAGGCTGCGCTTGAGGAAGCCGAGCTGCGTGTCGAGGTACTGGGCGATGCGCGCGTCGCCGTGGATGTTGGGCTGGTACGGCGGGCGCTGTCGAACCTACTCAGCAATGCCACCAGATATGCAGTCAAAGGATCACAAATTGAAGTTCGCATCGACCGCTTGGAATCAAGCATCGTGTCGATCGGCGTACACAACCAAGGTGAGGTGATTCCGCCTCAGCATCTGCCGCGACTTTTTGACCGGTTCTACCGGATCGACCCGTCGCGCACCAATGCGAACCGCAACCACGGACTCGGGCTGGCCATCGTGGCGGCCATCGCGAAGATGCACGGCGGTACCGTGGCCGCGGAGTCTGATCAAACGGGCACCTTCATCCGATTCACGCTAATGACAGGCTCTGGAGCCGCAAAGACAGGTGAACCAGAACGCATGGCGGTGCGGGTGCGTGATGAGGGGAATGGAGCGTGCTGAACCTGTTCGAACACCTTCGCGAGAAACATCACGGGCTAGCCCTCTACATCTTCGGGAGCTCCATCGCGGTCATCATCATCTCCTTGTTGTTGCTGATCTACTTCCTGCGGCAGGACCGCATCAAGAAGCAGCAGCGCAGGGAAGAACGTCGCGAGCAGCGACGCCGGACGCGCCAAAAGCGGTAGCCTCCTACATCGACCCGTTGTTAGGATCATTTGGTGCGCAAAGCTCTCGTGATCTTTCTGCTTGGACTGTTGTCCTTCCAGCTTGTCTGGGGGGCAGCCGCCGGTTACTGCCGGCACGAGCAGGACGTTGAGGTCAGCCATTTTGGGCATCACGTGCACAAGCACCAGACCAAGGCGGGGAGCTCTCCGGATGGAGCGAACAGCCCTGTCGACAACCTGAATGGCGAAGACGCTGACTGCATGGCATGCCACCTCTGCGGCCCAAGCCTGGTTGGTGTTGTCTACGACGCCCCGCATCCGGCAGGCGTTTCACATGCCGTGGCATCAGCCGAGAAGGACCACTCCAGGTTACTGATACCGGCGATCTACCGGCCCAATTGGGTCGCTGCTTCTTGATCTGAGCCTAGCTTCGCTAGGCAGAGCCGCTGGCGCACCGCCAGTGGCATGGACGACCTGACCACTTTCTGAGGTTGCAGGTCCGACTCCACGGGCAGCCATTGCAGCTTTTGCGTACCGGCCGCCGCCATTCAAGAAAGAGAAGCTGTCCATGAGTGACACCCAGAAGCTGCGGTTGAATCTCCCGCTGGTACTTCCGGAGATTCACGGTGCTGATGATCCCTGCGTCAAACGGTTGCAGGACAAGCTAACTGGCCGCCCCGGCATTGACGAAGCACATGTGACGGGGTTAGAGGAAGGCACACCACAGCTGTGCGTTCACTACGACTCCAATGTGATCTCGCTGAGCCGGCTGCGTGAGCTCGTCAGCTCCGAAGGCATGGCGTTGACGGATCAATTTGCTCACGTCCTTGGCCGAGTGAACCTGCCGATGCATGCCCGGTATGCGCAACGCGTCGCTGATGTCTTGCGTTCGGTGGAAGGCGTGGTTGAGGCGGATGTCTCGCCGAGTGGTGTCGTGCGCCTCGAGTACGACCGTTCAACGGTTGATCAAGGCAAGCTGGACCAGTGCCTGACTTCGCTGGACATCACCCTGAATGACGCCAGCGGACCCGCGGAGCGGCGTCAGCTCGCTATGGAAGCGGCTCAAGAGCCTGTGGCCAACGCGAGTCAGGCAGCTACGGCCAGTCATGCCCATACAGGGCATGACCACGAGCATGGTGACGAGCACGACCACGGACCTGGCAGCAAGCCTAGGAGCGGGCCAAAACATGGGGAAGATGGCCATGTCCATGGCAAGGAGGAAGAAGGCGGGGATGGCCACGAGCACGGCGGAATCTTTGGCGAGCGGACAGAGCTGATCTTTGCGTGCCTGTCGGGGGCATTCCTGCTGGCGGGGTGGTTGGTGGGGCGCAATGGTTCTGGGCCTGACTGGCTACCCACCGCCTGCTATGTGGTTTCCTACTTCTTCGGCGGGTTCTATACCGTTCGCGAGGCCATCGAGAACCTGCGTGCCAAGCGCTTCGAAATCGACACCCTGATGCTGGTCGCAGCAGCTGGCGCCGCTGCCCTGGGCTCGTGGGGCGAGGGGGCGTTGCTGCTTTTCCTGTTCAGTCTTGGCCATTCGCTGGAGCACTATGCGATGGGTCGTGCTCGTCGCGCCATCGAGGCGCTGGCCAAGCTTGCACCGGAAACAGCGCTGGTGCGTCGCGAATCCGGGACTGAGGTTGTGCCCCTGGAGAAGTTGGCGGTGGGGGACATTGTGGTCGTGAAGCCCAATGAGAGGCTGCCTGCAGACGGCGTGGTGGTGGTCGGCACCTCCAGCGTCAATCAGGCACCCGTCACGGGCGAGAGCGTTCCCGTCGACAAGCGGCCGGTGGAAGATGGCAAGACGGCGATCGGCAACTTCGAGCGTGTGTCCGCCGAGAACCGGGTTTTCGCTGGCACGATCAATGGCTCTGGCGCGATGGACGTCATGGTTGCGCGCAAAGCCGACCAATCGACGATGGCGCGAGTGGTCAAGATGGTGACCGAGGCTGAGGCACAGCGTTCGCCCACGCAGCAGTTCACCGAAAAGTTCGAGCGCATCTTCGTGCCTTCCGTGCTGGCACTGGTCGTGGTGCTGCTGTGTGCCGGACTGGTCATTGATGAACCGTTCTCGGAGACGTTCTATCGCGCAATGGCTGTTCTCGTCGCTGCAAGCCCGTGCGCGCTGGCGATCTCGGTGCCCAGTGCCGTCCTGAGCGGTGTCGCACGTGCCGCGCGAGGAGGCGTCCTGGTCAAGGGGGGCGGCCCCTTGGAGAACCTAGGCACGCTGACGTCCATTGCGTTCGACAAGACCGGCACACTGACTGAAGGCAAGCCAAAGCTGACTGACGTGGTGTCGGCGCAAGACGTGCCTCAGGATGAGTTGCTGGCGGTGGCGTTGGCTGTCGAAGAGCATAGCGATCACCCTCTCGCGGCAGCCATCGTCAGCGGCGCGAAGGAGCGGCTTGGCGACAAAGCCGACCTGCTGCAGGCGTCCGACGTCAAGAGCATCACAGGTCGTGGCGTGCAGGCGCAGCTCGGCGGAGAAACGGTGCACATCGGCAAGCCGGTGCTGTTCACCGAGTTGGCCGACTCCAAGGTGCCTGCGGACGTCGACGAGGCAAACAGGAAGCTCGTGGCCGATGGCCGTACGACCATGATCGTGCGCAAGGGCAATCGCTTCCTTGGGGTGATCGGCGTCATGGATACGCCGCGCCCGGTTGCTGGCCAGGTCATGGGTGAACTGCGCAAGCTCGGCATTGAGCGCTTGATCATGATCTCTGGCGACAACCAGAAGGTTGCCGAAGCCGTCGCCCAGACGGTCGGCCTGACGGAAGCCCGAGGCGATCTCATGCCCGAACAGAAGGTCGAGGAGATCAAGAAGCTGCGCACGGAGCACGGCAAGGTCGCGATGGTCGGCGATGGCGTCAATGACGCGCCAGCCATGGCCAACGCTACTGTCGGAATCGCGATGGGTGCGGCAGGCTCGGACGTCGCCTTGGAGACCGCCGACGTGGCGCTGATGGCTGATGACCTGGCGCAGTTGCCGTTTGCGGTCGGTCTGTCCCGTAGCACCAGTCGCGTTATCAAGCAGAACCTCTGGGTGAGCTTGGGTGTGGTGGCGGTCCTGATTCCTTCCACCATCTTGGGTTTGAGCATCGGCACCGCCGTCATCTTCCACGAGGGCTCGACGCTGCTGGTGGTCTTCAACGCTTTGAGATTGCTGGCCTACAAACCGTTTGACAAGAGCATGAAGTCGGCGGAAGCGGCTCGGCCCGTTGAGGTGAAGCCGTGAGACGGCCCCATGACCAACGGGGCGAGGACATGCAAGCCCTACAGGCGATGGATGATGTCGACGGTGATCTGACAGACATGCTGGGCGAGCTGCGGGTGCTGCTGCCCACAGCGCAACTGCTGTCCGCCTTCTTGATCGCCGTGCCGTTCGCCCCGGGCTTTCGCAACATCGTGCAGGCCGAGAAGCACGTCTTCCTGGCGACGTTCCTGTTCTCTGTCGCGGCATTGGTGCTGTTCACCGCGCCTGCGGTGCAGCATCGGCTGATGCGCCCACTTCAGCAGCGAGCGAGATTCAAGGCACGGGCGAGTAGGCAGATGCTCCTGGGCGCGGCCTCTCTTGCTATCGCGCTGGTGCTTGCCACGCAGTTCGTGCTTTCCGAGGTTCTGGGCCACACAGTGGGAAATGTGGCGGGCGTTGTCATTGGTGGATTGATCGGCACGGCGTGGCTGCTGGTGCCTCTGATCTGGAACCGACGGCAGTCTGCGTGACCGACTGGCCTCGCGTGACATCGCGGGCCTGCTCAGCTCGCTAAACCGTGATGGATAGTGCCTTTGCCGGACCGCCCAGAGCTTGGTCCAAATGCATTGGAAGCATCGGCTGAGCGCGTTGACGACGTGGCCGACTTTCGGTCGTGGCTAGCGTCGAGGATCAGCGATCGCCATCCTGAATTCCTTCAGCTCATCATCCAACGACGTGACAGCGAGCTGATGAAGGATGGAGTTCTGCGCGAAGGATGCGCGCTCCCTGTCAAGATCGACAGAGTTGCCGTCCAAGCTGGACTGGGACGGCAGCGCGAACTGGGCAAACTGCATGGTTGTGCGCGGCGCTACCAGGTCCGGAGCAAGATGGCGTTGCGACGTGATTGCGATTGTCGCGGCCGGTCGGGAGCGCTTGGCTTCCTCCAGCGCCGCAGCAAAGTTGATGTCACGTGCCTGGTACCGAGGCGTGTCGGCGTTCGCGATGTTGCTGGCGATCAGCGCCTGTCGCTGTCCCCTGAAGATCAGCGCCGTCCCTTTCCAATCGTCGTCGGCCGCGATGGGCGCGGCGCCGCTGCTGGGTGTCGGACGAAGTGAGTCGGACATGGGCGGTTCCTCCGAAGAGGGGAGCGGCAGAGCGCCCCCCTCTCGTAGCTACATTGCCGATCAGAAGCTGTGGCGCATGCCGACTTCCAGACCGGAGGACTTCTCGCCCCCACGCATGGCCGTCGGAGTTGTGTACAGCACGGAACTGCGAGCAGCACCCTTGTTGTTGATGTTGGCGTATGTGGCATACAGCGCCGACCGCTTGGACAGGTCGTGCACGTAGCCAACGGCCAGACGGGTGCTGTCATCTGCGTCGGCATAGCCGGAGCCTGCAGCGCCACCAGAGCGGTTGGCGTTGGTGTAGCCCAGGCGGATCGAGCCGGACGGGTTGACCGGGATGGTCGCGCCGACGGAGAGTTCCTGTGACTTGCGCGGGCCCCACTTCTTCACATCCAAGAGCGTGTGCACGGTGCCCCAGGGCGACTTGTAGTTGAACAGCAGGTTGTAGTTCTTGAACTTCGGTTGGCTGCTGCCGACATCAGTCTGACCGATAGCGCCGCCGACCAGGAAGGTGCTGTTCTCAAAGCCCACACGGCCGCCGGTGTACTTGTTGCCGACCACGCCTTCGCCGGCGGCGACATGAACTTGACCGAACCAGCCGCCCAGGTTCTTCGGCAGGAAGTAGCTCACGCCGTTGTCGGTACGCTGGGCGGTGGTTGCGCCGCTGCCCAGGACCGCGCTCGAGCCGTAGACGAACACGCCACGCGACCCGACGCCGACGATGTTGAACTCGTCACCCAGGGCGTTGTTGTAGGTCGGTGTGGTATCGCGGCCGAGGCGAATCTCGCCGAACTCACCCATCAGGCTGACGGTGGAACGGCGATTCCAGAACTTGCTGGCATTGGCAGTGCCGGTGTCCAGGTCAACACCGGATTCCAGGTTGAAGCCGGCAGACAGACCGCCCCCCAGTTGTTCCACACCGCGAACGCCCAGGCGGCTGGTCGTGTTGGCGCCGGAGGTGACGCCCTTGACCGTGCCGGCGCTACCGTTCTTCACTTGGCGAACGGCGGCATCAGCAACGCCGTACAGCGTGACGGAAGACGATTGCGCAAAAGCAGAACCTGCGAGCGCGCTGCATGCCAAGGCCAAGAGGGCTGGCTTCTTCATGTACTTCTCCTATTCAGTGGTCGATGCATGAGGTCGTGGATCGCCTCAAGCAGCTTGAAGGCTATGGATCGCGACTAGGGAAATCCATGACGAAGACGATTTCGGTGGGGGCGCGCTCGCACCGGGGCATGCAAACGGTCTGCTGACGTGCCTTGAAATCGACATCGCGCGCTGTGGCGCAACTCCTGGTTTCGTTTCACACGGAAGTCACACATGGCGAGGGTCGCGGCAGCCTTCCCGAAAGTGACAAAACCGTAATCCGCCGGACCGGCGGTCGTCAGGCGAGTCTTTCTAAGCTGCCCGCGGATTGGGCGCTGTCAGCGTCCACGAACGATAGAGAGCTTTGGCGATGCGCCAGTGCGAAGAAGGCGCAGGATGAGAAGACCGGATGCTCAGTTGATCTCCAGAGCTCGACGTGGCGATATCGCAGCTTGCTTGGAGGCAGGCAGAAAGTACCTCCAAGGAGCAAGCGGCTTCCCTCGTCACGTACCGCTCGGCCTCGAGTACCTGCAGCAAGCGGAGCCCATCCGAGCGGCCGACGCCCAGCAACTGATCATCGAGTCCTTGGATCTGTACGAGATCGCTGCGCACGGACGCATCGCGACGCTGCAGCAGGCAGCTCAGTCGGGTCGCGTTGCGGCGCAGTTGAAGCTGGCCGTGTGGTTGTCATTGACTGCAGCCGATGCGGAAGAGGGCATGCGCTGGTTCCGCAGCGCCGCAGCGTGTGGTGACCTCACGGCGAGGAAGGTGCTTACCGCCTACGTCGACAGCGATCAGTCGGAGGTGCAGGTCGTCTCGCGTCTGCGGAATCTCAGAAGACTCCCTGGATTTGGCTGGGCAAATCTTGTCACCTTCGCCATGGATCGGGCTTTGATGCGGCAGGCGCCGCTCTTGCTGTTCAGGGCCCTCGCTCTGGGGCTCGAATCGGACACTGACCCGGATGCGCTCTTGGCCGACAAAGTGCTTGAGGCCTTGACGTATGCGAGCGCGCTCGATGAGGCCACGATCGTGGTTGATCGACGGGCCATCGAAATGCTTCTAGACGATTGCGTGGCGCGTGGAAACAGCAATGCGGCCTTGATGCTGGGGATGGCGCTGAGCGGCAACGACGTCGGTGCCGTGCGGTGGCAGTCACTTGTCACCGGTCAGAACCACCGCAAAGCGGCAGCGTTGCTGATGCGTGCAGCCGATGGTGGTCATGCTGAAGCGTGGACGAGGCTGTTCGAGATTCACTCGAACCACAACGGCTCAGTCGCAAATCCACCGATGGCCAGGTTCTGCCTGGAGAAGGCAGCGGCCGGTGGCGCCGTGGCGGCGCAGCGCAGACTCGGTGCGGCCATTCTCCGCGCAGCGGGCGCGCTGCGGGAGATGGAGCTGGGGATGCACTGGCTGTTCAAGGCAGCGTCAGCCGGCGACGATCACGCGCAGACGCTGCTGCACACATTCGTGCTTCCGGTCGAAGGGCGTGACGACCAGGCGAGACGAGCGCTCATTTCGATCGCGAAGTCGAATCCGGGACTCGCGCTCCGGCTTGAGGTGGCAAGGGAGTTCGGCCTCACCAAGCTCGAGGCCATGACCGTGGATCTGGTGGCTGGCCAGCGTCCCTGGGGCTTGGTGGTCGGACGCAACCCCTTCATAAGACATATCAAGCTGTCCGCGCCACGAGCAGTTCCTGCTGTCTCAGTCGAAGTTCAGCAGAAGCTTGCCCGGATGGCCGCACAGGTCGCCAGTGGCAGCATGCGCGGCACGGACCTTCAAGACATCGAGTTCCGCCATCGGGCGGTGAAGCTGAAGCAAGTTCTCGATGCACATGGTCTGCCTGAATCCCTGTTCTTCGCCAAGGCACGCTCCAATGACCTGGAGGTGCTGCGCAGCGGCGGACGATGGGCACACATGGCCAAGGCCGATGTCGACGCGGCGATGGCGTAGATCGACCGGAGACCACGCGACGCGAGATTCCGCTGCTTGACGCGGGGCCCTTTTCCCGCAAAGTTGCGAAGGTGAACTCCCACACGCCGTTTGGTTTGTGGGTTCGCAGTCCCCTTGCGAACTTCGATGCTCCCCATGAGAAAGCTCATCCAATCACTGCATGACTGGTTGCCCGTGTGGGCTGCCGACTGGCTGGACATCCTGGTGCCGGCCGTTGAGGTCGCGCTCATCGCCTTTGCCGCATGGCTCCTCATGCGGTTGGCGCACAAGCTGATTGGCCGCGTCACGCAAAAGTATGGCTTGCCGGTCAATGTCGTCTCGGTATTCCTGCGCGTGGTCGGAGTGCTGGTCTATGTCGGCGCGCTGCTATGGGCGCTCGAACGCTTGGGCGTGTCGGGCGCGGTGCTCTGGACGGCATTCACCGGTTTCGCGACGGTGGGAGCGGTGGCGTTCTTCGCGGCATGGAGCGTTCTCTCAAACCTCTTCTGCACGCTGCTGATCTACATCACCAAGGCCTTCCGGATCGGAGACGTGGTGGAACTTCTTGAGGCCGGCGACAAGGCCGGGATGAAAGGGCGCGTCGTCGATATCAATCCGGTCTACACCACGCTGTTGGAGAGCGGCGACGCACAGAACGGTACAACGCTGCAATTGCCGAACAGCCTGTTCTTCCAGCGTGCCGTACGACGCTGGCACGGAAACGCTGTGGTCGAGTTGTCAGTCGACCAACAGGGCGGCCCCTAACAAGGTGCCGCCAGCCGCCTGCTCAATGCCGCTCTCAACCACGTCAGGGCTTGGATCCCCGGGGTGACTCTGTCTCGCTAACCCGGTCGCTGGCATCGACATGCGCATCCTCCACGCTCTGTGCGCGGCGGTCGGGCTTCGCCTTCGCGTTTGCGTGACCAGGGCCTTCCTCCGGTTGCGGCGCGACGGGCGTGTCGAGGGGGTTGTCAGGCTCGGTGGGCAGATCTGCAGGCGACTTCTCCTGCCTGCCTGGGGCAGGACCAGGGCCGGGGATATGGGTGTTCACGGTGATTCCTTTTGATGGATGCCGGAGATCGAACTTATCAACGGCGACGGGGGCGTACATCCCACAGTTGCCACCTTCGGACAGTAGGGGCCTGTAGAGATCACAGCGATGGCGCGCTGTCCGACTTCGGTTTCGCCGCGGCGTCGGTATGGTTCCTTTGTCACACCACGAGGCAGGCATGCGCAATCACCTCTTTGCCCGAACCGTTGGGATCGCGACTGCTTACACCGTGGCGGTGCTCGCCACAGGATTTGCCGCGTTCGGGCTGGTAACGATGCTGGTGTTTACCGCCGGGTTCGTCGGCGGCCTGACTCTCTGGCTGGCCCTTCCAACGCGAGGCACATGGTTGGACGTCCGATGGCCATTCTGGCTGGTGATGCTGCTGTTCATCGTGCACCGCATCGAAGAGAAGCAGTTCGGATTCTTCGCGATGCTCTCTAGCGTGACCGGGGTCGCAACGCCTGAGTTGTTGTCGCCCGCAGTGGTGGCGCTGGTGCTGCTGTCCGTAGGCGGGTGGCTGCTTGTACCGTGGCTCATGAGCCGAAGGAAGCCGCTCGGCAGCTACTTTGCGTGGTCGTTCTTCGCATCGATGGGGATCACGGAGCTCGCCCACTGGCTTGTCTTTCCTTTCATGCAAGGGGCGGGTGCTCACGCAGTCCCTGGCATGTGGAGCGTGTTGCTCCTTGCGCCGACTGCCTGGTGGGGGATGTCGCGCCTCTATCGCCCACCCCGAACGTAGCAGCTACACCTTCTACGCTGGACTGCGGTTTTGCTCGCTTGATGCTGCAGAGGCTTCGGCCAGGATCTCCCGCCCGCCGTTGGCTGCAATCACCGCGACGATGAGGCCGAGGACCAGATCCGGGAGGTTTGAATCCCACCACATTACCAAGGCACCAGACAGAACGATTGCCAGGTTCACGATGGAGTCGTTGCTCGTGAAGATGGCTGAAGCCTTGAAGTTGACATCGTCGCCTTTGTGGCGTTTGAGCAGCCTCAAACACACCAGGTTGAGCGCGGCGTTGATGGCGGCCATCACCATCATGGCGGGTCCGAGCGGGGGCTCGCCGCCGAAGTACCGTCGTAGGACCTCAACCGCGAGCGCGACTGAAAGTGCGATCAGCAGCCATCCGGACAGACGCGCAGCTCGAACCTTGATCACGGCGGCACGGCCGACGGCGTAGAGGCTGACGGCGTAGACAGAGGCGTCCGCCAGATTGTCGAGCGCGGCGGCGATGAGTGCTGTCGAGGACGCCCAGATGCCGACGCCGACGCCGCCAACGCATTGGCCGACGTTGATGATCAGCACCATCAGCAGCACTCGGCGATCGGTTTCCTGGCTGGAGTCCGAGGTTGAGTTGACGGGCTGATGATTGCCGCTCATCGGATCAACGGAGTTCGGTGGGTATGGGCGGTGGCATTCTCAGGCGGGACAGCCAAAAGAGAAGACCCGAAGCGTTCAAGCTACGGGTCTTCAGCCGTTTGCCTGTTCGGCAGTTCCTTTTCAGGTCACCGTTCTGGCTTGCGACGATTCAAGAATAGCTGGCGGACGGGCCTGAAAGTGCGGGAGGACGACCAATGACACCGTAGGCTCATGCCTACATGGTGCAAGACTTAGAGAACTCCGCCTGCCGATATTCCAAGCGCTCCAGGCGGGCGTTTCTGGCCGCACTGGTGATCGCCTGGGATGATCCACGTCGGTCTCAGTGGCGATGACCGTGATGGGCATCTGGGACATGGGCATGTCGGTGCCGCTTTGGCTCATGCGCATGTAGATGGCTGTGCGTCCCTGCCGGCATGGGATCGTGGAGATGGTCGTGGTGGTCATCGTCATGCCGGTGCGCGTGTTCGTGCTCCAGGGCTTCGTGTTCATGCTCATGCTCGTGCGACTCCATCAAGTGCAGCGCAACGCCGAGCAACATCAGCAATCCGCCAATGACCATCGCGCTCCCCGGGTAGCGATCTCCCAAAGCAAGCGCCAGCGCGGCGCCGATGAAAGGTGCAAAGGCAAAGACGGAGCCAGTGCGAGCGGCGCCGAACGCGCGCTGAGCCAGCAGGTAGAAACGCAGACTCAGTCCATAGCCGGTGGCGCCTACGGCCAGCAGACCCAGCGCAGCCAGGAGGCCCGGAGTTGGCTCGCTTGCCATGAAGGCCAGCGCTGTTGTCCCAAGGGCGCCAAAGATCGCCTTGATGAGCACCACTTGGCCGGGATCTCGGTCGGCTACTGCGCGTGAGAGCGTGTTGTCAAAGCCCCATGCCGCCGTGGCTACGAGCACCGCCAGCAGTCCCACCCATCGCCCGCCCGCGGAGAAGCCTTGGTCCAGGATCAGCAGCATGCCGCCGATCAGGAGCAGAAGCATCGCTACCCAGACGCGACGGTCCATAGTTTCTCCGTAGAGGCGCCAGGCCAGGACGGCAGTGAATAGAGCCTCCAACGTGAGCATGAGTGAGGCGCTGGCGCCGCTGGTGCGTTGCAGCCCCCATGCCAAGGCTACGGGACCGATGACAGCGCCAAACAGCGCCATCACCAGCAACCGTGGCAAGTCCGAGCGCAGCACTTCAGCTTCGACCTCTACCTTCTGGCGCAGCATCGCACCCACCAGGGCGGCCCCGACGTAGAGCAGGGCGGCCGTGGAGAACGGTCCCAATCCCTGACCTAGTTTCTGAACCAATGGGGTGCTGATGCCGAACAGCGTCGCGGCAAGTAGGGCAAGCGTCCCCCCGCGTATGGCGGGGAGAGAGGGAAGACGATGGCGCCCGGACATGAGGCTCATGATTTCATTTCACAGTGAAGCGCACGGTCACGGTCTTGCCCTCGACGTTGTTCAGCAAAGCGACGAGCTTGGCGCCCTTGGCGATCTTCACGCCGGTGGCACGCAGCTTGTTGCCGTCCGCAGCCTTGATGTCGACCTCGGACTTTTGCGCGCCGTTCAGCACGGTCAACTTGCCAGAGATGCCCTTGGACGGCATGTCGTCGTCATGGTCGACAAGGTAGATGGTCGCGCCGTCCGCCTCGACAACCAACTCGAAGTTGACGTCGTTCACTTCCTGCACGATGCCGCCATGCCGAGGCGCGGCGGAGCCATGTGCCATGGCGACGTTTGTGGTCAGCGCGCCGATGCCCAGTAGGGCGGCGATCAGCAGTTGCTTGGTTTTCATGAATAACTCCAGTCTCTGAGTGCGGCGCTCTTGGACAGGCGGCGCCGCATTGGCCCACTCAATGTTCAGAAAGCTTCCCGGGCCTGCGATGCAGGTTCGTCTTCGGCGGCTTCCAGTAGACGGTTCAGCGGCTTCTCGCCGACCAGCCAAAAGACGATAGGTGTCAGCACCGTGTCCAGCAGCGTGGAGCTGACGAGGCCACCGAAGATGACGACCGCCACCGGATGCAGGATCTCCTTGCCAGGCTCGTCGCCAGCCAGCAGCAGCGGTGTCAGCGCGAAGGCCGCCACCAACGCGGTCATCAGCACCGGCGTCAGCCGCTCCAGTGAGCCGCGCACGATCATGGGCTGGCCGAAGGTCTCACCCTCAAGGCGGCACAGGTTGATGTAGTGGCTGACCTTGAGGATGCCGTTGCGCGTGGCGATGCCGGCCAGCGTGATGAAGCCCACCATGGTGGCGACGGACAGCGTCACTCCTGCTATCCACATCGCCACGACGGCGCCGATCAGCGCCAGTGGGATGTTGGCCATGATGACCCCGGCCAACCGCGCCGAGCGGTAGCGCGTGTAGAGCACCAGGAACATCAACGCCAGCGAGATCAGCGACAAGCCCACGATGAGGTTGGTTGCCTGCTCCTGCGCCTGGAACTGCCCCTCCAGGCTGACAAACGCGCCCGCCGGCAGTGCCGCCTTGGCGATGACCTGGCGGATCTCGCCGATGACCTTGCCCATGTCGCGGCCGTCGGTGTTGGCATAGACGACGATGCGCCGGCGGCCGTTCTCGCGACCGATCTGGTTGGGCCCGTCCGCCTCTTCCACGGTCGCGATGCTGGACAGCGGCAGCCGCCCGGCCGGCGTGTCGATCAACGTGCGTGCAAGGTCCTGCGGGCCGCGCTGGTCGTCGGGCAGCCGCAGCACAAGCTCGTAGCGGCGCGGGCCATCGACGATCTGGGCACCATGTGCGCCGTCGGTCAACGCCTGCAGGATGCGCACGGCCTCGCCTGGCGAGAGCCCCGCCTGCGCGACCTTGCGCTGGTCCAGCCGCACGGCAATCTGCGGGATCAGCACCTGCTTCTCGACGGTCAGGTCCACGAGGCCCGGCACAGCGCTCAAGCCTGCACGCATCTGCTCGGCCAGCCCGCGCAGCGTGTCGGTGTCGTCGCCGTAGATCTTCACGGCGATCTGCGCGCGCACGCCGGACAGCAGGTGGTCCAGCCGGTGCGAGATGGGCTGTCCCACGGCAACCTGGGCCGGCAGTGAGGCGAGCTGTGCGCGGATCTTGGCCATCACCGCCTCACGCTCGACCGGCCGACCATCGCGTTTCAGGTCGACGTCGATCTCCGCCGAATGCACGCCTTCCGCATGCTCGTCCAGCTCGGCGCGGCCCGTGCGGCGGCCAACCTGGCTGACTTCGGGCACCTGCTGGATCAGCGTTTCCGCCAGCGCGCCCATGCGGTTCGCCTCGGCCAGCGACGTGCCCGGGTTGAACATCAACGACAGCACGAACGATCCCTCGTTGAAGGCTGGCAGGAAGGCGCGCGGGAAGAACGGGATGCTCGCTGCCGCACCAGCCACGGCAATCACAGCGGCGCCGATCAGCAGCTTGGCGCGCGGGAAGGACCAGGCTAGCAACCGGCCGTCCTGCCGCTTGAGCCAGGCTACCAACGGGCTGTCGCCGTGGTCCAGGCGCTTCATGCGCGGCAGCAGGTAGGCGCTCAGCACCGGTGTCACCGTCATCGACACCAGCATGGAAGCCAGGATGGACACGATGTAGGCGATGCCCAGCGGCGTGAACAGCCGCCCCTCGATGCCCGGCAGCGCGAACAGCGGCACGAACACGAGCACGACGATCAGCGTCGCGTAGACGATGCCGCTACGCACCTCCACGCTGGCGGCCCGCACGACTTCCAGTACGGTTTTCGGCTGCGCCAGCGCGCGGTTCTCCTTGAGTCGCCGCTGGATGTTCTCCACGTCCACGACCGCGTCGTCCACCAGCTCGCCTATGGCAATCGCCAGGCCGCCCAGCGTCATCACGTTGATGGACTGCCCCAGCCAGCGGAACACCAGTGCCGTCACCGCGAGCGACAGCGGGATGGCGATCAGCGAGATCAGCGTCGTGCGTGCCGACAACAGGAACGCGAACAGCACGATGGCCACCATGATGGCGCCGTCGCGCAGAGCGCCGGTTACGTTGTCGATCGAGGCCACGATGAAATCCGCTTGACGGAACAGCACGCGCGGCGCGCTGAGTCCCTTGGGCATGCCCGGCTTGAGTTCTTCCAGCGCTGTCTCGATCTGGCGCGTGAGCTGCACCGTGTCCGCCGAAGGCTGCTTCTGCACGCTGACGATGACCGCCGGCGCACCGCCGTACCCGGCGTCGCCCCGCTTCAGGCCAGGTGCGAAGCGCACGCTGGCCACCTGCTCCAGCAGGATGGCACGGCCGTCCTTCCACGCGACAGCAATGCCCTGCAGGTCTTCGATGCGGTTGGTGCGGCCCAGGTGCCGGATCAGATACTCGCGCCGGTTCATGTCGATGAAGCCGCCGCCCGCATTGTTGGCAAAGCCGCGCACGGCCTGCTCGATCTGCGTCAGCGACACGCCCACTTGCGCCATGCGCACCGTGTCGGGCTCGACGCGCAGTGTGCGCACCTCGCCGCCGATAGGAATCACCTGCGATACGCCGTTGATGGCCAGTAGCCGCGGTCGCAGCACGAAGTCAGCGTACTCGCGTGCCTGCATCGGGCTGGCTTGGCCGCTCAAGGGCAGCGCGATCAGCATCACCTCGCCCATGATGGACGAGACCGGCCCCATGACGGGCGTGATGTCGCCGGGCAGCTGTCCGCGCAGCTGCGCCAGCCGCTCGGCCACCTGCTGGCGGTTGCGGTAGACGTCGGTGCCCCAGTCGAACTCGGCGTAGACGATGGACAGGCCCACGCCCGACGTCGAGCGCACGCGCGTGATGCCCGGCATGCCGTTCAGCGCAGTCTCGATGGGGAAGCTGACCAGCTGCTCAACCTCCTCAGGCGCCATGCCGCCGGCTTCGGTGAGCACCGTCACCAGTGGCTTGTTCAGGTCGGGGAAGACATCCACAGGCGTTCGCCACGCCGTGAGGCCGCCGTAGACCATCAACAGCGCGGCGATGGCCAGCACGAAGAGTCGGTTGCGCAGGCTGGTTTGAACGATCCAATTGAACATAGCCGTCCTTTCAGCGGATCTGCGCGATCAGCGGCGCGCCCAGCACGACGACGCGGTTGTCCGTCGCGAGGCCTCTGGTGACGAGCACGGTCTTCGCGTCCAGCGGCTTCACCTGCACGGGCTGCGGGGTGTAGCGCTCGGCGCCGGTCTTGATCCACACCACCGTCTCGTTGACGGGGCTACGCACGACTGCTTCTGCCGGTAGAGCTATGCCCTTGGCCTTGTCACGAAGCGCCACGATGACGTTGACTGTCTGGCCCACCGCGAGCGGTGCCGCCTGGCCAGGCTTGTCGGCCTGGGCGCGGAAAGTCAGCGGCAGCACGCCATCGCGTAGCGCGCGTGGCACGCCGGCAAGCTGCAGCTTCACACCGTCCTGCCCGGCCAAAGATGCGTTGCCGATGCGCTCGCCCAGCGTCACGTCGGCTGTCTGCGCTTCCACCATCAGACGGCTCGGGTCGATGATGTCGACGAGCACATCGCGGGCATCGACGATCTGGCCGGCGGCGAGATCCGAGCGCGCAATGACACCGGACACCGGCGCGCGCAGCGGCTCACGCGACTGGATGCTGGCCGCAATGCTGCGCTCGCGCGCGGAGAGCGATTCGACGTCCACGCGCGCAGCCTCGATCTCCTTGCGCGGCACGGTGCCTTCCAGTCCTTTGAGGCGCTGGAGGCGCTGCTCGGCCAGTTGCCGACTGGCGCGCAGTTCGGCGCGCTGGGCTTCCTGACCTGCTTGCGCGAAGGGTTCGGACTGATAGCGCAGCCAAGCCAGGATCTCACCCTGGCGCACGGCTTGGCCGGGCACCGGCAAGCCCTTGGGGCCAGGCTCGATGCGGCCGACGTAGCTGGCCTGCACGCGTCCACTGGCGTTGGGATCCTGAACCACTCGGCCGGGCAGCTGCAAGGTGGCGGCGGCCTCGGTCTCCGATGCCACCAGCGTGCGGATGCCCATGCGACGCTGGGCAATCTTCGGCACGTTGACGCTGCCGTCCGGAAGTCGCGCCAGACCTGATGCATTGACGGGCGCCGCCTGGTCGAGATGCTCCCCATTTGGGCCATGAGCGCCGGGAGCGGACCAGCTCGACAATGAGGCCAGCACTAGGCCGATGCAAAGAAGGGTGCGCTTCATGCTTGGCCTCCGTTCCTCATCGAGAAGCCACGGCGGCGGCGCAGGGCGATGGTTACCGCCAGCGCGGCCGTGATTACGCCAACACCAATCCACAGCTTGCGCGAGCCGCTCATGTGCTCATGGCCATGGTCATCGGTCTGACCATGGTCATGGCCGTGCGACGCATCGGCTGCGGCCTGCGCTTGCGTCGCCGTGACCTTCAACGTCGCGTCCAGCAGGTCCGAATCGTCGCCGGCGATGACCGTGATGACGATGGCATGGTCGCCAGGCTTGCTGAGCAACTTCAACATGGCCTCGTCGGCCACGGCGTAGTCGCCAAGGTCGGCATGGAAAGGTGCCTTGGCCTTCAGGCCGCCGGATTCGATCTCGACCTGCGCGTTCAGCACCGGCTCGTTGGTGGCGAATCGGTCGATCAGCATCGAGAGCTCGCCGCCGCCCAGTGTTGCGACGAGTTCGAACTGCTCGGTCTTGGCTTCGATCCGGGGACGGCTGCTGCCAGCGCTGGCGGTGGTAGTCGGGCCGTCGAGATGCTCGCCATTGGGGCCGTGCGCACCAGGCGCCGCGACCGCGCCCAGGCTGAGCGTGGCTGCCAGCACGGCGAAGAAGAGCGCGCGCGGCAAGAAGTGAGAAGTCATGGGAGAAGTCCTTGAGCTTGTTGGAGTCGCGCCTGGGCCAGGCGCAGTTGGGCTTGTTGGCGTTCGTTGGCAGCCTCGGCCTGCGCGGCGGCATTCAGCGCGCGCAGCAGCTCGGGCAGCGGCGACTCACCGGCCTTGAATGACTTGTCGACGTGGCCTGCACGCTCTCGCAGCAGCGCGGCGCGCTGGGCTTCGAGTTGGCCCTGTGCCTCGGCCGCCCGAAGCTGGCTGCGGGCCAGCTCCAGCTCGGCCGTCAGCCGGTCTCGCATTCGCTGCTGCTGAACCAACGCCACGTCCACCTCGGTCAGGGCCGCCGCGATGCGCGGCTGCGCGTACGTGGCGGTGCCAAACGGCATACGCAACGCCACGCCGACGCTGCTTTGCGCTGGGTTGCCCTGGCCGGGGCGATCCTGGCGCAGGCTGACTCCCAGCTCGGGCGCATCGCTGCGTTGGACCTGGACAGCGGCCAGTTTGCGCTGTGCGCGTTCGACGGCACGAACAGCAAGCTGCAGCTCTGGATGGGCGTCGTTGAGCTCGAAGGCTGCCGGTTTGGAGGACTCAGCCTGCGCGGCCAGGGCCAAGCCAGTCAGCAGCTGCCACTGGGCCAGCTGGCCGCGCAGTCGCTGCGCAGCCTCAGCTTCCTGGGCTTTGCTCGCCAGCCATTCGGCCCGGGCGGCCATGGCGTCGGCCGGAGCGAGGTCGCCAGCCTTCACGCGCCGATCGACGTCGTCGGTCAACTCAGCCAGCAACTGGTTTTGCAGCACGGTGAGGCGCTGCTCTGACTCTGCGGCAGCAAGCTGACCAAGGGCCTCGCGCACCTGGCCCGCCACCAGAAGACGTGCCGCCTGCTCGGCGGCGGCGCTCCAGTCGAGTTCAGCCTGAGCAGCCTGTCCGGCTGTCGCCCGAGCACCGTAGCGCCAAAGCGGCAATGCGATACCGATCTCAGTCTCGCGCAAGCCGTTGGCGGCGTTGCCGCGCCCTTGGCGCTGAGCCAGTTGAAGCGCTGGAGGGGCGGCTAACCAGCTGCCGGCTACGGCCTGCTCGGCTCGGGCCTGCCGCTGCCGGCCGTGTGATTGGGCGGCCTCGGCTGAACGCTGCCAGGCAGCCTCTACGGCCTGTGCCAGGCTGGGACGCGTTGCGGCCAGGGTTGCAGTTGGGATAGGGGTGGGGGGCTGAGCCTGAGCGGCACAGCCGAGCGCGCTGACGGCCAAGGCGCCGCCAGCGAGCCATGGAACAAACCATGGATGGGGTTTCACGAGAGTCCTGATGCGAAGGGCGGACCGGCCATGGAGGCAGGCCAACGCCGTGGCGACAGACAGCCGCGCGTCAACGCGCGCGGGTCACGGCGGAATCAGGACAAGTCTCTGGGTGGCCGTTCAGGGCCGGCCAGGATTGGCGGGGGAGGGGGCGTTGCCGTGGCAAGCACGGGCATCTCAGGTGGCAACGGCGGCAAGCTCAGATCCACATGGGTCATCAAGACGGGCGCATGAACAGCGCCGTCGCCGGCAATATGCTGTGCAGAAGCTACCGACTGATCCTCGTGCGGGCCATCACCATCGCCATGATCATCGTGATGGTGGGCCTGGCCCTCAAGGTGCATCACCGCGTGATCCTGCTCGGCGCCATCAGACGCGAGCAAAGCAGCAGCCGTGCTGGCAAGTGCATTCAGGCACATGCAAAGCATCAGGAAGAAGGTGATAACACCACGGCGCATGGTTTTTACTTTACCGCAGCCCTTGTAGACCTTGATTGGAGGAGGACTTCCGTACGGGCAGAGGAGTCAAAAAACGTCCAAAGTTTCACTTGCGGGCATCATCGAGATTCACCTAACGCGGCAACGATATTCGAGCGCGCAGGCCGCCTTCCCGACGGTTGGACAGCCCCAAAGTCCCTCCATGCAGTTGCACACATGACAAGGCGATGGCCAGTCCCAGTCCGAAGCTGTGTGAGACGCCGTCATCCCCGCGTACGTAGGGCTCGAACACTCGAGCCAAGCGGTCCTCGGGGATGCCTGGGCCGTCATCGTCAATGTCGATCAACACATTCTCCGGGTCTGACTCGTGCAGGCTTAATCTGACCGTCTGCGCATGGCGCAGCGCGTTGTCAATGAGATTGCCGATCGCCCGACGAAGGGCCAGCGATCGTCCGCGCCAGATGATGGGTGAGGGGGGCGCGTGCATCTCCAGTACCCGCCCGGTTTGCTGGCGCTCGCGGACGACAGCGGAACACAGTGTCACGAGATCCACGTCATCGCTCGACTCGACTTGATGTTCGTCGCGAGCGAAGCGCAGGGTTTCGTCGACCATCTCCTGCAGCTCGGCCAACGAGCGCGTCATGCCGGCTCTCACTGTGGCGTCGTCAACCATTGAGACGCGCAGACGCAAGGCTGTCAGCGGTGCGCGAAGGTCGTGACTTATCGACGCAAGGAGGCGAGTTCGCTCGTCGACGTATCGGATCAGCCGGGTCTGCAACTCATTGAAGCTGGCACTCAGATCACGCAGCTCGGTCGGACCGTCCAAAGGAAGTGCCGAAGGGCGTTCGCCGCGGCCGAAGCGTTGCATGGTGTCTGCAAGGCTGCGCCAGGGGCGTAGCAGGCGCTGCAGGGCTATCACCATCAGGGCGCCTGTCAACAGCGCACTGGTCAACAGCGAGGCTGCGATCAGGAGTGCGTCGCCCGGCTGCGCGACCGGTCCCAGTCTGGCGTTGAGCCAGCGCCCGTCGGGCAAATCCACTGCTACCGCCAGCCCGGATTCGGATTGCCCGGGCCACCACGCTGGAATCCAGCTGTGGAGCCCCTGTTCCAGTCCGTCCAAGGGGCCCAGATGGACGCGAGGCAGTGCCTCGGGACGAAGCCGCGTGCGCAATGCCTGGGCAAAGGTGGCCTCGTTGGCATTCATGGGCTTCGCGTCGACCTCTGGCGCGGAAGTCACTCGGAAAACCGCTTCCGAAGACTGAGCAGCGCCCAGCAATACGGCGATTCGTTCCGGATTGGCGATCTCCGCCATGCGATAGACGGCAACCAGGCGATCCAACGCTTGATCGCGAGCGACCGGGTGCAGGCCGCCATAGGCATACCACCACAGCGCCAGCACGAGAACATTCGCGAGCGTAAGGGCCGAACCCAGCACCAGCAACAACTGGGTGCGCAATCGCAAAGGGCGGCGTAGCTTAGACAACGTCCTCAGACCGCGAGTGGCACTTCCGCCAGCGCCTGTTTGCTCACAGTTGCCGTCAACTGATAGCCGTCGCCCCAGGCTGTCCGCAGCAGTGCGGGGCGGCGCGGGTCAGCCTCGATCTTGCGGCGCAACCGGCTGACCTGGCTGTCAATGCTGCGGTCGAAGACTTCGGCGCCTTCGCTGCACAGGTCCAGAAGCCGTTGGCGGGCCAGCACCTCGCCCGGACGCTGCAACAGCACGGCGAGCAGCCGGGATTCGGCGGCGCTGAGCGCGAGTCGGCGCCCGTCATCGTGGCTCAGGCTGCGGTCGGAGGGGTCGAAGCACCATTCAGCAAAGCGATAGACCCAGGCCGCTGTGGCCTGCGTCGCTCGGCCACAGCGGCGCAAAACGTTGCGGATGCGCGCATTCAGCTCGTCAGGCTCGAAGGGCTTGATCAGATAGTCGTCCGCTCCAGTCTCCAACCCGGCGACGCGGTGTGCCGGAGCAGCCAACGCAGACAACAGGATGACCGGACGCCCTCCGGCCTGCAACTCGCGACACAGAGCGAGACCACTACCGTCGGGCAGCATGACGTCAAGCACGATCAGGTCGAAGTCATCGTCTTGCAGTGCATTGCGCGCGGTGGCCAGGTCGGATGCGGCGCGCACTGCAAACCCGCGACGTGTCAGGAAGGCCTCCAGCGCGTCGCGGATTTCGGGGTGGTCATCAATGACCAGTAGCCGGCCAGCGCTTGCCATAACTTGACAAAGTTTCAGAAAACGTAATGCGTACGATTCTCATTTGAACATACTGTTACTGGAGTTCTTCCGATGGCCCCGCTGCGCCGGACCCGTGGATCGGTGTCCGCTTCCTTTCGTCTTCAACCCGCTGCCCAGGCCGTCGCCTGCCTGACTCTGGCCGCGCTGTCGGCCCCCGTGGCGGCCCAGACCGCGGCCCAGGCCACCTCTGCAGAGAACGTGCTGGCGCCGGTTGTCGTGTCTGCCTCTCGCATCGCGCAGAAGATCACCGAGGCACCGGCGAGCATCAGCGTTGTCAGTCGTGAAGAACTCTCGACGCGCCCCTACCTGACCCTGCTGGACGCGCTGCGCGACATGGAAGGCGTGGATGTGGGTGAGACCCGTGACAAGGCCGGCGCCGGCACCATCAGCATCCGCGGCATGGGCGCCGACTACACGCTGGTGCTCATCGACGGCCGTCGGCAGAGCAACGTCGGCGACATCTACCCGAACAATTTCGGTGGCAGCCAGTTCAGCCACCTGCCGCCGCTGGAGGCGATCGAACGAATCGAGGTCATCCGCGGCCCGATGTCCACGCTGTATGGCTCGGACGCCATCGGCGGCGTCATCAACGTCATCACGCGCAAAGTCGGCACGAAGTGGCTGGGCTCGCTGTCGGTCAGCACGACCAAGCAGACCAACGATGCGTTCGGGGACGACAGTACCGCCGATTTCTACGCTACCGGACCGCTGGTGTCGGGCCTGCTGGGTCTTGCGGTTCGTGGCAGCTACTACGACCGGGAAGCATCCAATCCCGAGTACGCAGCTTTGCCGCTGCCGGACGGCACGATGTGGACCCGCCCGCTGGGATTTGGTGGCGGCGGCCGCACTGTAGAGAACGTCGCCAAATCTGGTGGCGCTCGCCTGGCGCTCACGCCTGCGGCCGGTCACGAGGTCCTGCTGGACTACGACGTGTCCCGTCAGAGCTATGACAACAGCGAGGCCCAGCTGGGAACGCGTGATGGCGTGGACTCGCTCTGGCGCACTGGCAACAAGGCCACGTTGAGCTACGCGAACCCGTTCTATCGCTCCACCTATACGGGAACGGCGTCCAACCTCTCGACCTGGAACCCGCAGACCCTGACGCGAGCCGTCGTGGCCAACCCCGGCTTCGACCCGTCCCGCGCCGTCACATCGAGCAATGCGCCCTTCCGCAACGTCCTGGTCGCCCAGCCTCGCGTGGGCTACACCGAGCAGCAACGCTTCACCCGTGAGCAGGTGTCGCTGAGCCACATCGGCCGCTTCGATCGTTTCAACACGGAAGTAATCCTCAGTCATGTGCAGACTGCCAACCTCGGCCGGTCGCAACCGCTGACCGTGGAGGAGCGCGCCGAGCTGCTTGCCTACATGAAGACGCAGGGCCAGGTGACCGGTGGGGAGCTCACGGGGGGCATCACCACCGGCGTGCCCAACGCGGCCCAGTCCGCTTGGCTGAACGCCAACCTGCTGCCTCGCGAGCGGCGCACGATGGAAGTTCGCCAAACCTCGCTGGACGGCAAGGTGGACTTCGAACTGGGCTCGCAGCACTACGTGGTGCTGGGTGCGCAGATCCTCGACGCGAAGATGGAAGACAGCGTGTTCGGCATGGTCGGCGGCGGCTATCAGACCGGCGTCATCCAGCCCCACAAGCAGTGGGCACTTTTCGCCGAGGACAACTGGGCGATCAGCAAGCAGTTCACGCTGACGGCAGGCATCCGCTACGACAACCACAACGTGTTCGGCAGCCGCACCAGCCCGCGCGTGTACGGTGTCTGGAACGCGGCTCCGAACTGGACCGTGAAGGGCGGCATCAGCACCGGCTACAAGACCCCAAAGACGAGCGACCTCTACCCCGGCGTCACGGGCTTTGGCGGCCAGGGTGTCAGCCCCATGGTGGGCACGCCCGGTCTGCGGCCGGAAACCAGCGTCAACGGCGAGCTGGCGGTTTACTACGAGACGGCCGCGTTGGCATTCAACGCCACGGTGTTCACGAACCGGTTCCGCAACAAGATCGCCACGGCAGAGAACGTCCCCAACTGCGAACTCGTCACTGCCGGCCAGGCTTGCGTGGACCTGGGCGTGGGCTGGGCCGACCTGGGCTACACGGGCTTCAGCCAGAAGCGCAACATCGACCGCGCCGAGGCGCGTGGCATCGAGTTGGCCGGCCGCGTGCAGCTGCCCTGGCGCCTGAGCCTGCGCGGCAACTACACGTTCACGGATTCGGAGCAGAAGTCGGGCGTCGATGTTGGCCTGCCCATTACCGGCAACCCGGCCAAGCACATGCTGAACACCAGTCTGAGCTGGAAAACCACCGACGCGCTGAGCACCACACTGCAGATGGAGGCTCGCTCCAATCGCTTCAACAGCCGCAACGCGACAACCGGTGATGTCAGCTACTACAAGAACTATCAGGTGCTGCACCTGGCCGCCAGCTACAAGTTCAGCCCGATGCTGACGATCAACGCTCGCGTCAACAACCTGCTGGATCGGGACTTCACGTCCAGCCAGTGCTCGCTGGCTGCGACGCAGGACCAGTACAGCTGTGTGGACGACTACCTGACCAAGGACAAGGCACGCAGCTTCTGGATCGGCATGAACCTGCGGTTCTGAGCGGTGCGAGACGTTGCAGCCTGACGGACTGACATGCGCTGCCGCCGCGCCGGCATTGCCGACGGTGGCGTGGCGTCGTTGATCACCGGAGGGCTGCGTTCTCGACGAGCGAGGCTTTGGACGCCGTGCAGGCGTCTAGCGAAGATCTGCTTGACTCTGGAGCTGCTACAGGGTTTTCAATACACCCTGTCGCCGCAACCAATCACGACAGATTCGCCATGACCCAGTTCTCCAAACGCATTGCACCTCACGTCGATCAAGAGCTCGCCGAGGCGCGACGCCTTGAGTCGACGGGTCAAACAGACGCCAGCTTCATCCACCTCGAACGCGCACACGTGCTCGGCCAAGCCTCGACCTTCCACCATGTACGGGTGCATGTCCAGATGCTTGGCTGGGCAGCTCGTCACCGTGTCTGGAAAGAGATTCGAGGCCAGGTTCTTCGAATCATTGGAGCTGCGACCAAGACCGTGTTCGGCTGGGTGCCGACCGGCAACACCGGTGGCGCCAACGTCAGTCCATTCAAGCCACTGCCGGTGCCAGCCGAGCTCGCGCGAACGATCGCGGATGCGAAGCGCGGCTAACGGGATGATCGAGAAGTCGTCCCGATGGATCTTTATGCCTGGAGTCGCTCGTGATTGAGGCCGTGCCTACGGATAAGACCAGACGGGGTTGGGCACCCTTGTTCGCCGCCTGGCTGGTCGCGCTGATCTCCTCGCTGGCAGTGCTCTTCGTCGGTGAGATCATGGGTCAGGCGCCGTGCAACCTGTGCTGGTTCCAGCGTGCCTTCATGTTCCCGCTGGCCATCGTGCTAGGTCTGGCCGCGCTTCGTACCGATACCGAGGTTTGGCGCTATGGGTTGCTGCTGGCCGTCGGGGGAATGCTGGTGGCGGGCTTTCACAGCCTGCTGTACCTCGGCGTGATTCCTGAACGCATCGCGCCTTGCAGCAAAGCGCTGTCCTGCACCAGTGCGGACATGACCATCCTCGGGGGCTTGCCGCTACCCATCATGGCGCTGACGGCCTTTGGCGCCATTGCCGCGCTTCTTCTGATGACCCGCAACAGGACCTCTGCATGACCCGACGTACCACGATCGTCATCGCTACTGCGTTCATCGCCTTGGCGGCCTTCGCCGCGGCCGTGTTCCTCTATCAGCGCCACGATCGCCAACAAGCGACGGAGCGGGCCGTCAGGCAGTTCGATGTCATGGTGCGGGAGCACTCGCCCGTCATGGGGCCTGCCACCGCCCCGGTCACCATCGTCGAGTTCTTCGACCCGGCTTGCGAGGCCTGTCGCGCCTTCTATCCCTACGTCAAACAGATCCTGGCTGACTATCCGCGTGATGCGCGGCTCGTGATTCGGTACGTACCGTTCCACGAGGCGCCATCAGTTGCGGGGGTCCAGATCCTAGAAGCGGCGCGTCGACAGAATCGTTTCGAGCCTGTCATGGATGCCCTGATGCAGTCCCAACCCGTCTGGGCCAGCCACCATGCTCCTGCCACCGAGAAGGCTTGGGACTTCGCGCGAGCCGCCGGTCTGGATCTGGAGCAAGCCCGCGCCTACGTCGCGACGGGCGCGGTCAACAAGGTTCTGGAGCAGGATTTCGAAGATCTAAAGGCTGTGGGAGTTCGTGGCACGCCCACCTTCTTTGTCAACGGAAAGCCTTTGCTGGAAGCTGATCCCCGCGTGCTGCGGGACATGGTGAAGAACGAGGCCGCGCGATCCCGACAAACGCCCTGAGTCTTAGCAGTGAAGTGGGCTTGTCTGTGCAATCACCGATCCCGCCACGGGGCGGGAAGCATGGGCCTCAGCTCCGCTTGGCGTTTATGGAACTCTTCCATCAGCTCTGCAGCAAGCGCGGGATGCTCAATCCACGCGGTGGTTGGCCGGTCGAAGAACGCTTCCGCGATCCAAGGCACGCCAGCGGCCAGGACCAGACATCCAATCAAGAGCGTGCCCAGGCCATCCAGCCGGGCGCTGACGGCCTCATTGATCTGTTGGGAGGCCAGACCGAGGATGGACTGGCCAGGGGTCAAGAAGGCGTCGACGATTGCCAGGACCACCGTCGCGAAGGACAGCGTGGCCAGGGCCAGCTCCGCGCGCCTCGAGGACTCCATCTGAGCTTCCTTCTGCTCCACCTGCGAGAGCCAGAAGCTGTCTTGGTCACGAAGGGCACGGTCGCGGACAACTCGCAAGAGCACGCTGGAGCCTGACACCCGACTTTCCCGTGGCTGTTCCCGGGGTGCCAGATAGACCTCACTCTGACCGAAGAAGCCAAAAACGGCGTTGAAGAACGCGTTCTCGAGCGCCTTCAAGAGCTCTAACCCCTTGCGCAAAACCGGCTCGACGATCGCCCTTGCTATCGGAGCCGCGATAGCCATGGCGACAACGTACGCGATGACGGCGCACAAGCCAAGTCCAAGGGGGGCCTTGGAAAGCAAGGACCAATCCGTCGTGACGACGTTCGTGCCGCGTGCAATCCGCAGACCGATGTCCAGGGCGAGGAACGCTGGCAAGACGTGCAGCGCGAATGTGAAGTTGGAGAGTCGCTCGATCGCTTCGCCGGCTTTTCTCACAACATCAACCGCTCCGCCAGTCTTTTCTGATTCAGCCATCTGTGACCTCCTGGGTAGTGAAGTCGTGAAGTTAGCTCATCCCAGAGTTCAGTGTTGAGTGATGCACTTGCCGAGGCCGCCGCCCTCCTGATGGGCTGCTGTGAGGGTGCTGGAGCGTGACCGGTGTAGCAGCGGGCAGCCGGGCTCACAGGCGCAGGTCGGGTGCCTGGCTGGATGGGCGAACGCGCAGGGAATGCCGCGGCGTTCATGACTTCCGGCGCATGGCGCGTTCCTAGCGGACAGGCACCAGCGCCGCGGCGGGCGCGTCGTCAAAGCCTCATCGGGTCGTGAGGGCGAAGCGCCATGCAGATGAAGATTGCAGCGCATCTCTCAGCGCCTGTGCGTCTGCGGGGAAAGCGAGATCCAGCTCCGGCGAATATAGAGAGCAGTTCAGCTCGATCATCAAGATCAGCCAGCAGTTGAGGAACGAGTCGGCGTCTGACCGTGCGTCAATCCGTGCGGACAACTCGCCGGACCCGTCCGCATCGACCACCAAGTCGATACGGTTTCCGCTCTCCGAGCCGTAGACCGACCAGCCGGGCAACATCTGCCACGGCGGGTCGAAACTTTCGGCGAGCACGGTCTGGGCGCGCCGACACACCAGTGGCGGCAGTGTCCGCTCGCCAGCATTGAACACGGCTGCTACGTCGAACTGCCAAGTCGCCATGTGCGTCGCTCCGGCCGGCATCCAAGCCAGCGATGGGGCAAATCTACTGGATGTCGGTGAATCGGCATGACGTCGCGCGCGCCGAAAAAGAAAGCCCCGGCTCAGGGCCGGGGCTGAACCGCCATCGTTGTCACGACTGGCGCCTGCTCAGCAACCGTCTTGGCGGTCAAGCGTTTGCAGCACCCACGTCGTCCGCTTTACAGGGCCTGGTGCACGTCAATCCTGATCGCACCACCTGGTGCTGTTCACCGCATTTCTGTCATCGCTGCGTGGAACAGTGCCCTGTGTCAGTGGCCGGTTTTGGTGTCTCCCGACGTTCACCAGGCGATCGACCACTGCCTCTGTTCGAAGCTCGACCGAATGTCGGTTCTTTCTGCCGGCGAACTCACGCATCCGGCCCGTTGCTGCCGGTCGGCCTTTTGGAGAACTGTGTCAGCCGGCGCAGCAGGACAGCTGCGTCACGTCCTTGGTGAAGGTCTGCGCCGCGAGCTTCAGGCCCTCGACCATCGTGAGGTACGGGAACAGCTGGTTCGCCAGGTCGTGCACGGTCATGCGGGCACGGATGGCGATGGCCGCCGACTGAATCAATTCGCCGGCTTCAGCCGTCACCGCCTGCACGCCGAGCAGCCGGCCCGAGCCCGTCTCCGCCACCAGCTTGATGAAGCCTCGCGAGTCGAAGTTAACGAGCGCGCGCGGCACGTTGTCCAGCGTCAGTGTTCGGCTGTCCGTCTCGATGCCCGCTCGATGGGCTTCTGCTTCGGTGTAGCCGACAGTGGCGACCTGCGGGTCGGTGAACACGACGGCAGGCACCGTGCCGAGATCGAGCGCCGCATCGCCGCCGGTCATGTTGACGGCCGCTCTCGTTCCGGCCGCCGCGGCGACATACACGAACTGCGGCTGATCGGTGCAGTCTCCGGCCGCAAAGATGGCCGGCGCGCTCGTGCGCATGCGATCGTCAATCACGATGGCCCCCTGTTCGTCCACCGCCACGCCGGCGGCTTCGAGGTTCAGCGCCCGGGTGTTTGGCGTACGGCCTGTGGCCACCAGCAACTGATCGGCGCGGAGTTCGCCGTGATTCGACGTCAACACGAATTGGCCGTCTGCATAGGCGACGTGGCTCGCCTGCGTCTGCTCCAGCACCTCGATGCCTTCATCGCGGAACGCGGAGGCAACCGCCTCGCCGATGGCCGGGTCTTCACGGAAGAAGAGCTTGTTGCGCGCCAGGATGGTGACCCGGCTGCCCAGCCGCGCAAAGGCCTGCGCAAGTTCCACGGCCACCACCGAAGAGCCGATCACGGCCAGGCGCGGAGGAATTGAATCACTTGCCAGGGCCTCTGTGGACGTCCAATACGGCGTGTCCTCCAGTCCGGGGATCGGGGGTAGTGCGGCGCTGGCGCCGACAGCCACCAGGCAGCGGTCGAAAGGCACTTCTTCTTGGCCGCCATCGCGCAGCGATACCGACAAAGTGCGGCCATCCTTGAAGCGTGCCGTGCCGTGCATCACGGTGATGGCCGGCGTGCCGGCCAGGATGCTTTCGTACTTGCCGTGGCGTAGTTCGTCCACACGGGCTTGCTGCTGCGCGAGCAGGCGATCGCGCAGCACGGTGGGCCTAACAGCCGACACGCCGGCGTCGAACGGGCTTTCGCGGCGCATGTGCGCAACGTGCGCGGCGCGGATCATGATTTTGGAGGGCACGCAACCCACGTTGACGCAGGTGCCGCCGATCGTGCCTCGCTCGATCAGCGTGACGCGGGCACCACCCTCGACGGCCTTGAGTGCGGCCGCCATCGCGGCGCCACCACTGCCAACAACCGCGACGTGCAGCGGGCTGCCAGCCGCGGGCCGTGCCGAGCCACCGAGCCATTCACGTGCCTTGCCGAGCAGGCCGGTCGGCGGCGCAGCGGGTGCGTCGTTGGTGTGCTTGGCGCGGTAACCTGCCGCCGCCACCGCGGCCGTCAATGCGGCGAGCGATGTGCCCGCGTCGACCTTGAGGCTGGCCATGCGGTCCGGATAGGACACCGACACCGAGCGCACGCCGGGCACCTTTTGGAGCGCGTCCTCGACATGAACGGCGCACGATGCGCAAGTCATGCCTTCGATTTGCAACTGGGTCATACAAGGTCTCTTTCGGAGGGAGAGAAGGGGTCACTCATTGCTTCTGCGGTAGATCGCAGCCGACCGGGCCGCACCTGAGATTCGCCGGCCAGACCAAATCCCAGATCGAGACGCCGACCATGACGGCCAAGCCCGTGTACAGCAGTCGCGCGGTCCACCAGTGGCCGAAGAACGGATACATCGCTGCGAGCACGATGGCTGGTCCCACCATGCCAAGCGCACTGCGATGCCACTGCCGGTGGCTGAACCAGCCCAGGCCGTTGGCCACGAGTGCTACTGCCGCGAACAGCGGTAGCAAGGTGGTCAGGAACAGTCCCTCGTACTCGGTAAGAAAACCAAGCCCGAGCGCCGCTCCCAAGCTCGCGATGGCCGGAAAGCAGGCCGCGCAGCCCATCGCCGAGACGATGCTGCCCAGCGCACCGGCCTTGTCGGCGATACGCGTCACCAGTCCCATGATCGGACGGTCCTACTACTTGGCGGTCGACGGATAGCCCGCGTCGGCAGTGGCCTTGGTCAGCGCCTGGACGTTGGTCTTGGCGTCGTCGAACGACACCACGGCCTGCTTTTTTTCGAAGCTGACTTCGGTCTTGGTCACGCCTTGGACCTTGCTCAGGGCCTGCTTGACCGTCAACGGGCAGGCGGAACAGGTCATGCCTGGGACTGACAAGGTGACGGTCTGCGTGGCGGCCCATGCGGGTGCGGCCATGGCGACGACGAAGAGGGAGGCGAGCAGTTTCTTCATGAGAACTCCGATCAGTAGAAGAATGGGACGACGTAGGGAAAGCCGAGCGCGACCAACACCAGCACGGCGACGGCCCAGAAGAGAAACTTGTAGGAAGCGCGCACCTGAGGAATCGCGCAGACCTCGCCAGGTTTGCAGTCTTGCACCGGGCGAAAGATGCGGCGGTGAGCGAAGAACAACGCCACCAGCGCCGCACCGATGAAGATCGGCCGGTACGGCTCCAGTGCAGTCAGGTTGCCGACCCAGGCGCCGCTGACACCCAATGCCACAAGAACAAGAGGCCCAAGACAACAAGTCGAGGCGAGCAATGCGGCCAAGCCACCTGCAACCAGGGCGCCGCGACCACTTTGGGGTTCCGACATATTGCTGTTCCTTTCCAAGTCTTTTCGAACAGCGTAACCTTACTTCCGTAGTTCAGTACGGAGTCAAGGGGTATGGACAAAGCGGTCGAAAACTTCACCATCGGCGCCTTCGCCGAGGCAGCCGGCGTCAACGTGGAGACGATCCGGTTCTACCAGCGCAAGGGGCTGCTACCCGAACCGGACAAGCCCCAAGGCAGCGTTCGGCGCTACGGGGAGGGCGACGTGGCGCGAGTCCGTTTCATCAAGTCGGCACAGCGCCTGGGTTTCAGCCTGGACGAGGTGGCCGGGCTGCTCAGGCTGGACGACGGCACGCACTGCGATGAAGCGCGCGACCTCGCCGAACACAAGCTCGCCGACGTACGCTCGAAGCTGGCCGATCTGCGACGCATTGAGCACGTGTTGGCTGCTTTGGTCCAGGACTGCTGCGCGAGTCACGGCAACGTCTCCTGCCCGCTGATTGGTGCGCTGCGGGCGCCCTGACGCTACACATGTTGGGAGATAGCCCCTTCACTCGGCGGTGGCATGAGGAAGCGGGCGTCCGGCCAGCAGATGGATCAATGACTGGTCTCGGCGCCTTCTGTCATTGACTTGCCAAAACCGTAGGGCTGGAGCCAGCCTGTAGCAGCCGCTCTTGGTCGATTTGCTCACGTATCGTGCAGCATGGGATTCCAGCGGGAGCCATACTTGGCCATGGAGTTGAGCGTCGCGAGCAGCTTACGCATGGACGCCACGAGCGCAACCTTCTTGGCCTTGCCTTTCGCGAGCAGGCGCTCATAGAAGGCTCGAAACACGCTGCAGAACCGTACCGCGACCAGTGTCGCCATGTAGAGGGTGCGTCGTACATCGTGGCGACCGCCCCAAATGGATCGCTGGCCGCGCATCAAGCCCGAGTCGCGGTTCATTGGCGCTACACCCACCAGCGCAGCAATCCGGCGCCGGCTGATCTTGCCGAGCTCCGGCAAGTCGGCGATTAGCACCGCAACGCTGGTCTGGCCAACGCCCGGAACAGTGCTGAGGGCCAGCGCTAGCTCTGAATGATGCTTCTGCAGGTGGGCCGCTATGGCGGCCTGGTTGTCTGCCAGCTCTTGCGCCAGGAAAGCCAGAACGCGTTCCACGCTCGCAATTGACGCAGCATGAGCCTGCCGGCGGCGCAGCTTCTCCGCCGTCTGCATGTCAACCAGTTGTCGGCGCCGCTGCACCAGCGCCTGCAAGCTCAGCCGCGCATCGTCAGCCAGTGGCTTGACGAATCGGTCGCGCTCTGGATGCTGATGAAGAACGCGAGCGAATGACGCCAGCAGCCGAGCATCCAGGGCATCTGTCTTTGCCATTAGCCCCATCGCCCGAGCGAAGTCGCGAGCAGCTCGGGGATTGACCACCGCGACGGCCAAACCTTGCGACTGCAACGCAGACGCTGCCGAGAACTCATAACCACCTGTGGCCTCTAGGACGACGAGTGCAGGGCAGAGTTCAGCAACGCGCCTTCCAAGCTCTGCGATGCCGGCCTCGTCATTGCCCACCTGCCAAGTCTCGGTCCGCCCCAAGCACGCTACTTCCAGCGTCGCGCTCGCGACGTCAATTCCCACAAAAACGGATTCGGACATGTCCTCTCGTTCCCTTCCTTGCATATGCGAACTCTGAGTTCCAACAACCGTTCGGGTTGAGGAGAAGACGGCCGGGCCCAGGCGCCCGGCGCTGAGCAACGGGCTTCAATGTGCGGCCCCAGGGAGGATCGAGCTACCTGGGCCAGTCCGAGCCGGAAAGATACAAGGGAGGAAAAGCAGGAGGCCGAAGCCCGCAGGCAATGTAGCGCACCTGACGTTGAGATTGGCCGTCACGGAGCTGCTTTCCCGTCGCCCTGGCAGGTCGGAGGCAGCATGGCGCTGCGAAGTTGATCGACATACGTGTCCAACGGGGGCAGACCCGCTTGCCTACGTCGCGCCGCAACCTTACCCAGGTCGTCGATAGGAAGGAGTTCCACATGGCATGGACCCTTCTGCTCTGCCTGCGTTCCATAGCGCTGCGGCTTTCCCATGCCTATCGCCACACGGTCCTCTAGATATGCCAGATGGGCTCCGGGTGCGCTCCCTTCGAAGACGCCTCGCTTCAGCAAGTCGATGGCAAACAACTGAAAGGGGCGGTCCTGGTCTGCATGCTGGACCAGTAGCCAGACAAGGACCTCGACTTCCTCGCCATGCGTTCTGATGCTCGGCCAGCCGCACCGTTGCAGCCATGGGCGAAGCTGTGCCGTGTTCTGACGGTCCACCAACATGACTCGGTCGGCTGCCTTCTCAGCTTGAGGTGACTTGGGATCAACATCCATGGGATACATGGCTCGGACTGCTTCGCCGACATCCTTCATGGCTCGCAGACTTGCAAGCGGCCAGCATGAGGCCGGCTGCGCGGGCGTAGTTGCTTGAGCCGCAAGAGCTGAAAGAGCTGAAAGCGCAAGAAAGCCGGCCAGGGCCGTTCGAAGTTCAGCCACGTAGTGCCTCCTTGGAGGTTTCGACTTGGTACGGACGGCGGCGCTCATCTGCCACGATTTGACCACCGTCGATAAGAACGACCCGGTCTGCCAGCGCAGTCGTGTCGGGGCGATGCGCGACAACGATGCGAGTGATCAAGCTTTGCGATTGCCTCATTCACGCGAGCCTCGTTCTGAACGTCAAGGTGGCTGGCCGAGGTTCGGCAAGAATGCGCTGCGTTCCTTCTCGATGGAAATCTCATGGCAACCAAGCTGCAAACGCTCCTGAACCAGATCTCGAAACTGCAGTCGCAAGCAGACAGCTTGCGCTTGAAGGAGAAGGCCGGGGTCGTGGCGCGAATCAAGGAAGCAATTGCCCATTACGGCATCACGCCAGATGAGTTGTTTGGTGCGACACACGTGAAGCGCGGCCGTGCTGCGGCGAAAGTGGTTGCGCCCGTAAACAAGGCGCACACGCCTGCTGCGCCAGCGAAGAAGGTGCGCAAGGCCAAGGTCGCCAGCGTGGCCAAGTACACCGACGATACGGGTCGCACGTGGTCGGGTGTGGGCAAGCGGCCGAACTGGTTCAAGGATGCACTCGCGGCGGGCAAGACCGCCGAGGACCTGCTGATCGCCAAGTGACCTGATCGACAGCATCGCCCGTCCGTAGGGTGAAAGCGGGTCGCTGATCCAGGGGGTGGTTCAATGCGCGCACCATGAACTCTCTCCTGTCCTCGTGCGCGGATTTTCCAGTCGGCTCCAGCTTCTCGCGAGCCTGATCGTTGCGTTGCCGGCCTGGGCGATTGCGTTTGCCTCCTCGTTCGAAGCAACTGGGCTGCCGACATCGTTCGCGCGATGCCCGCAGTTTTTCCTGGGGCAGAAGCCGCCTGCGATGCCGGCGCGGGCGCAGCTTCGAGAGCTCTGCTTTGATGGCTTCGCCGTGTTGCACAGTGGTGCGACCAGGACGCCCATCTACGCGGCCCAGCGTTTGAACAAGCAGGCCCTCGGCGGCATCAAGCGACAGCGGTCGGATCGGTTTTTTGCCGATGGTCGCCTGCCGCGATCTGAGCGCGAAGAGCTCGACGACTACAAGCGGTCCGGCTACTCGCGTGGGCACATGGCGGCATCAGGCGACATGGCGACGGAAGATGCCATGGCCCAGTCGTTCTCGCTGGCCAATATGGTCCCGCAGTCGATCCGGCACAACTCCGGCGCCTGGTCGAAGATCGAGCAGGACACGCGCAAGTACGTCCAACGCGCCAAGGGGGATGTCTACGTGGTGACCGGCGCCGTCTTTGGGGGAGCTGCTGAGCGGGTCGGCCCCAATGGGGTAGGTGTTCCCAGTCACCTCTTCAAACTGGTCCACGACGCGCGTACTGGGCAGACCTGGGTCCACTGGCAGGCCAACCGCGACGATGAGCGGCCGTCCAGGCCGATCACCTACGAGGAACTTGTGCGGCGTACGTCCGTGGAATGGCTGCCGATGCGCAACCGAGTGGCCCGGCCGTCCTTACGGACTGCAGCTTTCACCGCCTCCTGCCCGTGCAAGGGCGAACCAAGAACTGGGCTTGTGGCGGGGGAGTCCAGCGAGGCCATTGACCTCGCTGGCCTAGGGGAGGCTCAGACTTCGAGGTCCGGTCCGCCCCAGGTACTCACCTTCTATTGATCCGGCTGCGCGGCACCAGTACCAAGACAGCGATTGCATTCGTCGACCTGGATTTCTCCGTCTCCGTAGCACCTATGGCACTGGCCCAGCGCGTTCTCTTCAGTAGGCGCGGCGCCCGTCCCATTGCAGTCCGGGCACGTCTGCATGAAGTCGTGTCCGCGCCCACCGCATTCGCGGCATCGCATCTTCCTCATCACTCGCCTCCGTCAGAACCGCAGTGCGCCGGAAGCCCTCAGGACGCCAAAGGCATCCAGGTAGCTGTCGGCCAGTAGTTCCCGACGGACTTCGGCTCCCTCTCGGTAAACCAAGGTCAACCCTTCGGGAGGGATCTCAAAGCTGAAGTCTTCAAACTCGCCGGCCATGGCACGCGCAAACAACGCGGTCTCGATGGGAGGTCGAGTACGGAAGAAGTCGCGATGCGCGCTCACCGAATGCAACGCGCGTGCATGTGCGTCGCTCGCGGTGGGCGCCTCCAGCAGCCGCGCGATGAACCGGTCGGGCTGGACCAACGTCCGATAATCCACGAATCCCCAGCTTGCGGCGACCGCGTCGACTTGCTCGACAAAGCGAAGGAGCTTTGCGATGTCAGAGTGGAGAAACTCCGCCGCGTACCGATTCATTCGGCCCGAGGGCTTGCTTTCGATGTAAGCCTCAGCCCTCTCGTACTCATCCAGCAACTGGGCCACTTCGGGCGGCGCCGGCAACTTGAAGTCCGCGCGAGAGACGGTGCCAGGAGGCGCCTCCTCCTCCGACTTCGATCCCCGGCTCGGTGGAGTGAACATCACCCTGTAGCCAAAGGGAAGCAGTTCGTCTTGACGCGCTTCGATCAACCGCTGGAGGCTAGTGAGCCGTGCGTCGACGCGACGAGTGAACGCGCCATCCTCATCAATGGCCCTTAGTGCATCGGCCTTGTTGAACGGAAGCAAGATTGCCCCATACATCGCCATGGAGGCGACGTGCATAGGGTCCGAGATGGAGAACTCCGCAGGCCCAGGTAGCGGGTGAGGTGATCGCCGCAGCATCAGGCTTCGCCCCGGGGATCCGGCCTGGAGGAAATAGAAGTCATCCAGTCCGTATGCGAGCGCATCGGTACTGAAACCGTCGTTGAAATCGAAAGGCAGTGTGGATTTAGACATGGCGCACCTCATTTTTGACGCGTGTGTTAACACCTCTACGCGTGTGCGTAGAGGAACGCGGCTGGAGCGTGCTGTCCATTTCTCGAGCCGGCGCTCGAGGGGCCTGCCTTTTCTGACCCTAGGCAGGACCAGTTTAATCGAAGGCGGCGAATCGGACGCCTCCGACTTAAGTGCCAACCACGCCTAGCACCCGCACCCAATGTCTGACCTCTGATTGAAGGCTGCAGTGCTTCAGTTTCTAGATCTTGAAGGGGGTTGCTACGCTGACGAGCTTGCCGAGCTCGCGTGCAGGGCATCGAACAGGCTCGATGCGCTGAGTAGTGCTGAATACCTCGCTCTGACAGCACTGGTCAACCTGTCCAGAAGGAAGTGAACTCTCTGTCCAGAACCGCCCGCTCTACGCAAGCTCGGCGTGCTGCGCACGCAGCGGTTGGAAGCTCGGCCCGCCCGTGCTCGGGAGTGGCTGGCCAGTCTCCTTCACGCTGCGCGTGAACGGGCCCGCCTGGCGAACTGACCGTTTCTGATCGGCTGCGCTTCGCGCGTATAGGCCAGATCGCCACCCTCGCACCCGCCACGCCCGGAGCCGGGCCGCTGAACTTCGAACCGCTGCGCGGAAGCGTGACGAGCCTGCAGCTCGTGAACCTTGTGCCCTCCGGGCTGCGGCGCCTCGGATTGATCGACCGACGGGATGGAGCGCATGCCCGGATCTTCCGCCAGCGCTGTCCGGGTTCAGCGCGTGGGCGCGCTGTGCGCTCCCTCCGGGGCGTCCTGCGGACGCGTCAGGCCGGTGGCCTGTCCCCGGCGCTTCGCAAGGTGCTTTCGCGGCATAAAGCCGCGCCTGTCCGAGGGTCGGGGCCAGGCGGCAAGCCGTCCGGGCCGGGCCCCTAGGCAGGCGCTGTTTATTCCACGGTCACCTTGGCGCCCCGATCAACGCCGGCGGCAGCTCCGGGCATGCGCTGTCCCACCACCTGGCATCGGCGCAGGGCGGGTCTCCCAGAGCCCGTCGCCAGTTCTTCGGAGCGACGCCATGCTTTCCGTGCATCCATCCCTTCCCGTTGACACCGTACTTCTTGGTGATTGCCGAACCGTGCTCGCCGGCCTGCCTGGTGACTCGGTGGACTTCTGCCTCACCGACCCACCCTACCTCGTCAACTACCGTGACCGGTCGGGCCGCTCGCTGGCTGGTGACCGCGTCGGCGACTGGTTGAAGCCGGCCTTCGCCGAGGTGCACCGGCTGCTCAAGCGCGACAGCGTCTGCGTGAGCTTCTATGGCTGGACGAAGGTGGATGAGTTCGTGTCCGCCTGGCGCGCCGTCGGCTTCCGCCTGAGCGGGCATCTCACTTTCCCGAAGCGCTACACCTCGTCCAGCGGCCTGGTGCGCTATCAGCACGAATCGGCCTTCGTGCTGGCGAAGGGCTCGCCGCGGCCGCCGGATTACCTGCTCGGCGACGTGATCGACTGGGTCTACAGCACGAACCAGTTCCACCCGACGCAGAAGCCCGTGCAGGTGCTGATGCCGCTGATCGAGAGCTTCTGTCCAGTGGGCGGCGTGGTGCTGGACCCATTCGCCGGCAGCGCGTCAACGCTGGTGGCTGCGCGGCTGACAGGGCGCCACGGCATGGGATGCGAGCTGGAGGCGCGCATGCAGTCGGTTGCCAACGCCCGCCTGGCTCGCATGCGGCAACTCATGCTGCACACGCTCGGCGTGGATGCCGTGTCGCTGGCAGCCGCGGCTTGAGGGGGATGGCCATGAACCCGTTGTCATCCGATGTGGTGGCCGAGCTTCGGCTGCGGCTTCACGACTTCATGCTGGGATTCGCGCGTATGGATGCCACCGGCATGGCCCGTCTGGACCGGCCGGACTGGGCGCTGGCCGCTCGGATCGAGCAACTGCGACGCCATCCCCTCGTGTCCACTTTGGACGACGAGGTGCTGGCGGCCATCGCATGCCATGCGCTCGATCCGAATGTCGAGGCACGCTACTTGGTAGCCCGGCTGCGCGAGTCGGAGGAGGAGGCCAGGCTCGAGGCGAGGGCGGAGACGTCCGCGCGCATGTCTGCCGCTGCGGCGCCCGCCGTGATTGATGCGCCGCGCCGAGTCGACTTGCCCCCGACGGTCATCGACATGATGGAGGAGACGGTCGCTTTGATCGCTCGCAAGCAACTCGGCTTCCTGGTGCTTCATGCCCGGAACTCCGACAGCCTGGACTTCAGGGATTGCAGCGTGTGGAGTGTTCGCGACGCGTTGATCGAAGCGTACGAGGAGGGCTGGCACGCTGCAGCGTGATCTGTGCAGCTGCGGGCAGCCGGGTTCCCAGACGTAAGGCGGGCTGCCCGCATCTCCTTGCAACAGAGCTGGCTGCATGGGGAGGGTGGTCCTGTCGGCTGCGATATCGCGGCCCTCCCGTGACCGGGGACCGCGGCTTGCTTCCTTCACGCTGTGCGTGAACGAGCCGCTCGGCGGACAGGCGGGCCTGCGGCTGCGCCTCGGCTGTCTGACCGCTCCCCGCCCACCCGCCACGCCCGATGCCGGGCCGCGACAAGCCCAAGGCCCGCGAGTTGTGGCGGTGACAATGTAGCTCGGCCGACCGGATGCCAATGCCTGGTGCTCTCGTCAGGAGGTCAGAGCGTGAGTCTGGTGACCCGAGGGCAGTGGTCGCTGGTCAGGATCACCTGCGCGTCTTTCTGGTCGATCTTGAGCTTCTTCGAGGAGAGGGGAGCAGTCTGCCGAGACTTCAATGCCTCGCTGATCAGGATGTGGTCCAGACCCACGAAGCCCTTGCAGTCGGGTGACTCGGCCAGTGGCACCTGAAACAGGGCCGATGGCCGACCATCCGACAGCTCCTGCCAGAGGAAGCGGGAAGTGACTTCGCCTTCAGGTCCTGTCCGGTTCGGCGATGCGGGATCGGTGTGGTCCTTGCGAACGTCCGTTGCTGCCAGCTTCTGGGCGGCCTCCTCGTCCACACGCCGGTTGAAGTCACCGAGAAGCACGAACAGCGGAGACGCGGTGGCCACGATGTCGACCCAGTTTTCCAGCGGTGCGACCTGGCGGTTGAGCACCTGACAGGCAGCGCGGTCGTCCGTCAGTTCATTCCCCTTGAAGGCCGGACTGTCGATGAGGTTGGCGCAACCGGACTTGAGGTGCACGTTCATCAACGTGACCGTCTCCTTGCCGATCGTCAGCGAGAGCGCGAGGCCGGGGCGCAGGTAGCGCAAGGAAGCGGCGGCTTTGGTGTCCTCCTTGATTGCAAGGCTAGGCTCCGGCTTGCACGCGCCAGGCTTGGAGGAGACGGACCGGCGCCATGCGAATCCGACGGTCTGGAACGCCGTGTGGGGTGCGACGCATGCGTCGAAGTCGGCCGCGTGGCTGCCGAGGATGTCCTTGATGGCTGCCTCGGATCGCACCTCCTGGAAGGCGATCACATCGATGCCCTGGTCGCGAATGAGCCCGTTCACGGTGTTGCGCAGGCCTTCAAGCTTTTCAGTGTGAACCGAAGGCGGCCCCTTCTTCCACTTTGATGCGGTGAGCCGGTAGGCATTGCACGGCGCGACGAGCATTGCCTTGGCAGCCCCACCGGATGCCGCGTCGAAGTCGGCCTGGCACTGCTTGGCGCGCGCGTCCTCTTCCGGAGTGGGTGCTGTCGCACCTCTGGGGATCCTGGCGCGCGTGTCACACCAGTTCACGGCCGGGGTCGTGCAGACGCGGATGTGTTCGCTGAAGTCCGCTTCCGTGCCCGCCCATGCGATGTTGAACGAGGCGACGCCGAGTTCGGCGGCGTGGCCGCACAAGGTCAGACTGGCGAGCGATGCTCCCAGTACAGCTTGCCATCTGCGCATAGATCCTCCGGGTACTGGGCGTTGTGTCCGCGCGGATGATATGGCTGCGCGGCGACACCTCGGCGCGGGTTGCGCCGGGCCTGCTCGGCACCACCGCGAGAGCCCTTCGCATGGCGTGCTGCGCACGCGTGGATTGGATGGGGCGGCCCGCCCGTGCGAGGGGCTCGCGAGCCAATTTCCTTCACGCTGTGCGTGAACAGGCCCACTTGGCGAACTGGCCGGACTTGATCGGCTGCGCTTCGCGCGCGACCGGCCAGATCGCCACCCCTCGCACCCGCCATGCCCGGAGCCGGGCCGCGAATGCCGGACCTGCTCGCAGCGGCTCGACCATCGCGCCAGTCGCTGCGCTTGGTGTCACGCCGTTCGCGGAGTCGCCGCTACTCGGGCAATGCGGGCGACTTCGCTGCAACCGCTGCGCCAGCCGAGCCGGCACATCGGCTGCGGCGCTTCGGCGCCCGAGGGGCAGCCTGTGCGTCGGTCGTCCCACCGCGCTCCCCCCACAACCCCCGTCCCTGGGTGAGGGGGACTTGTGGGGGGATCTCGATGCGGTGAGCCGGGAAACCGGCGCACTGCTTCGGCTGCGTTCAAACCCGACCCCATCCCCCACCCCTTCCCGCCGGAAGGGGCCATGCCCACCCCCCGCCCGCCCGTGGGCGGGGGCGAGGAGAGCCGAGCGAGAGGATCAGTTTTCAGGAACCCAGGAAGGGGGCCGGCTGGTCTCTCACGCAAGGAGAGTGGCTATGGCCAACATTCAAGTCTTCCAGCGGCATGCGCATCTGGCGGGGCCTGTACGCATCGAGTTCGTCGATGGCAGTGCAGGGCGCATCACGAAGGGCACGCTGACCGCGATCAGCAACGCAGTACGCGGGTCCGGTGACGCACGCGAGCAGCACCCGACGGCCGTGCAGTGGACCCTCTGGGGCGCGCTGGCCGAGAACGCGGCGGCGTACCTGGACCGGGGCTCGCACGTGAACATCGTCGGGCGGATGCGCAGCAACGTCTACGAGAAGGACGGCCAGACGGTCTACGGCTGGGACTTCACCGCCGAGGAAGTCGACTTCCTGGACAGCCGGGGAGAAGCTCAGGCGCGGCGCGATGGCGGCAAGCCCAAGCCCGGTGGCAACGCGGACGCACGCCGTCCTGCCCATGCCTGACCCCATCGGGGCGGGCGTCGCACGAACGCGCTGTCCGCCCTTCGAACTCACCAACGATCGAAGGAATCCGTCATGTACTCGACCCATCCCACGCTTGCCGCCCGCTTTGCAGGCGGTTCCACTCGCACCCTGCGCAGCGAGAACCCGCTTGACGAGGACCAGATGCGCGCTGCCGCGCCTTCCATCTTTGCCGAGGGAAAACATGCCAGCCGCTCGGCTCGCTACACCTACATCCCGACCATCGACGTGCTGCGCGGTCTGCGCAAGGAGGGGTTCGAGCCCTTCATGGTTGCCCAGGGCGCCAGCCGGGTGGAAGGCAAGACCGAGTTCACGAAGCACATGATCCGCATGCGCCATGCCGGGCAGGTGCAGACCAAGCCCGAGGCCAACGAGATCATCCTGATCAACTCGCACGATGGAGCCAGCTCGTACCAAATGCTAGCGGGGATGTTTCGGTTCGTGTGCTGCAACGGGTTGGTCATCGGGGACGTGGTGGAGGACATCCGCATCCCTCATCGCGGCGATGTTCGGGGTGACGTCATCGAAGGCGCGTTCAGGGTGCTCGATGAGTTCGAAACGGTCGAGGCCCATGCCGAGGGCATGAAGGCGCTGCAACTGGACTCACGCGAACAGACCGCCTTCGCAACGGCCGCCTTGGCGCTTCGATTCGGTGAACACGTCATCGAGCAAACCGGCGGGCACCGTCCGGCGCCGATCACTGCAGACCAACTGATCCAGGCGCGCCGCGTCGAGGACCGTGGCAACAGCCTGTGGACGACGTTCCAACGCGTGCAGGAGAACGTGATTCAGGGTGGTCAGCCAGGCCGCACCGCACAGGGGCGGCGTATGCGCACGCGGCCGGTAGGCAGCATCGACAGGGGCGTGAGCCTGAACCGCGCGTTGTGGATGCTGGCCGAAGAGATGCGCAAGCTGAAGGCTTGATCGCCCCCCGGCGTGCGCTGGACTCGGCCCCCGAATCCAGCGCATTGGCCAGCCTGATCCGGCCCGACCATGGGCCCGTCCTCCGTCCGCTGGAGACGATCATGACCAACACTACTTTGGAGCAGCTTGCCGGCTTCGCCGTGCGCGCGCAGAAGGCCACCGCAGAAGGCGGCCAGGCCTTCGCGCGGCTGCTAAAACTCGCCGAGGGCAGCGACACTGGCCAGGCGCGCCGCGTGGCGGCGTTCGTTGCTTCCACCTACAACGGCCGCCGCTACCCTTTCGACCTGTTCGAACTCCGAGCAGTCGACGCGCAGATTGGCGACGACATGCTGCTGTGCCTGGACGCGTTGCGCTGGGCACGCGCTGACCTCTACCGGCTGGTTCCTGATGGAGAAATGCGGGTGCGCGCCGTCATTCAGGACTGGGGACTGCGCGCGTGGCTCCGACTGAGGCTGCAGGGCCAGGGAAGGTTCTGCCGACTTCGAGGGAGCCCGCAGTCATCGACGTGTTTTATCCTTGCATGGGATGGAGAACACCAAGGATGATTTGAGCGAGGAGCCCGCAGTGCAGCCGCAAATGCTGCGGGAGGAGCAGGCTGCCAAGACCATCAGCGACCTAGATGATCTGGTTCAGGCGGTGCTGAAGTCGTTGCCGTCTTCCAAGCCCTGGCAGCGGCAGTTGCATGCGTACCTCAATGACATCGACCGCTTGACGCAGGTGCTGCGGATGACGGTGGCGATGAACAGGCCGGCAGGCGAGGTGGGCGACGCTGCGCAAGACCTGCGCACTGCGCTGCGCGTTGCGCAGCGATATGTTGGTACGGGTCGAGCGGACTTTGGGACCAAAGCAGCGGTAGGAATTGCCTGCGAACTCGGCGTCAGGATCGATGCCACGCTAAGCGCGTAGCGCCACCGAGGGCCCCTTGGGGGCTCAGTGCGTGAGCAAGTAGGCGGTGAACGCGCAGCTGACCAGCGACGTGCCGATCGCAGTGGCTGCGTATGACCACCATCGAACTCGGGTCCGTTGTTGAGCCTTGTCCATCGCAGCCGTCACTTGGCGCAGTGTGGCGGACAACTCCGTACGAAACAGCTCGTGCGCCGCCGCCTGGATCGCTCTGGTCTGGGCATCGACCGTGCTTCGCGCCATCTCGTCGGCCTTGCGCGCAATGTGCTTGACTGCATGGGTGCTCGCCGCGCCGGCGATAGCCGCGATGTGTGCTTCCGTCTTCGCCGCCCGCTCCTCAAGACCGACGCCTGCCCGGGTGACTGCGTCGCACTGCTCTTGCAAGGCCGGTAGCAACGTGTCCACCCGATTGAGCAGTGCGGCGACCTCTCCCAGCAGTTCCGCGATCAGAGCTTCCCGCGCGCTGGAGGTCATGGTCATTCGGCTGCCCGGCTGGCCTTGGGTCTAGACGGCTTGGCTTCCTGACTCAGCCGCAGCGCGACGAAGCAGTCGTCCAACTCCGGCACTACGCCGAGCGCCAGACGGCGTGTGGCCAGACGCTGCGCCAGAGTGACCTTCTCCGCCTGGCCGGCTGCGGCTGAGATGGCGGCCTTGTAGTCGGTGTCATCGGCTACGAGTGCAGCTAGGTCGGCGCCGGATCGGCGAACGCGACCGTAGATTTCGTTGGCGGTCATCCGGCAGGCAGGGTCTGCGTGCGCGACAGGATGCGCTGTAAGGAACGCCAGCAACGGTTCGAACTCACGCGCGAAGTCGTTGGTCTCATCCACCATGTTGAACAAGACGTGAATCTTGGACGTGGGTATGCCGAGCCTTGCGAGCTCAATGAGCGTGGCGACGGTGTCCTGCTGCTGCTTCAACGCAGGAACGGTCGGCACGATGAAGTGATCGAAGTCGGTGTGGCTGCCGCGGTAGCGCTTCATGGCCGCGAGCAACTCCTCGACGTTGCTCGCGCCAATGTCGACGATCACGTTGTCGGCGACCTGCAGGTACTCCTGCAGCGCGTCGAACTGCCGGCCGCGCAGCGACTGCGTTTCGCCTTCCTCGGCGTTGATGCTCTCGATGGCGACCACCTCGGCCTCAGGAATTCGAGGCTTCAGCAGATGCCTGGCAACGGTGGACTTCCCGACGTTGCCCGAGAAATTGATGATGGCTACTTTCATCGCACGTCCTTTCTGAGGAGTGGGTTGTTGACCCGGGACTCGAAGAACGCCTCGGCGACCTCCTTGCCGGACTGGTGCAGCGACGTGTGGGCGACGTCGCCTGCGAGATGAGGCTGCGCGACGGCATGCGCTGCGGTGGTCACTGCCTGCGCAGACAGCTGTTCGACGCTGACCGTTGCTACGGGTTCCTGCCGCTGTTTCGGCTGCTGTGCGGCTGATGACGGGCAGCGTGCGGCCTCGCGCTGCACAGTGCTCTTGCTCACCACGACGCCGGCTTCTGCCAGCGTCTCGCGAATGGTTTCGAGGGAGTAGCCCTGCGCGTGAAGGCTGCGGATCTGGTGGCCGTACCTGCGCGCCTTGCGCGAACGCTGGCCAGGCGGCTGCGTGGGCAGCAGTTCGCCCGACGGCTCTTGCGCCAGCGATGCTCCAGTCGATGAGTTCCTCGCGCCGGCTTCGGAGCCGGGCTGATCCGCCTTTGCGTCGCATCGGTTCACTTTTGACCCACTTTCGACCCGGCTCAGGTTCGCTTCCGGTTCACTTCGACCCAGAGATGGCCCGAAGACGGTTCACTTGGACCCGCCTGACCTGATGTTCGGCGCGCCGCAGGCCTTGGAGGCTGCGGCATTTGAGGTCTGAATCCAGCGGCCATGAGGCCGTGGATCAGGCCAATACTGGGTTCATGGGTGAGTGCAGAGATAGGCGGCCTGCCGCCGATTTCACAAGCGCTCCGCGCACCTCCTTTCTGCCGGCTTATGAGCACCTCTACGCATGCCTTCGTCACCGTCGATATGCAAGGCCTGAAGGCCCCGCTGGTGGCGTGTGCAGCGCAACACCGGGTCAGCATCTCGGTGGTCGTGCGCAAAGCTGTGGCGGTTGAGCTCGGTGAGCCCGGCGTAGAGGAGGGCGCACCGGCGGAGTCATTGAGCAACGAACCGAGCGCGGATGGCTGGATCAAGCTCTCCATCCGTATGCGCCGCGAAGAGGCTGACCGGCTTGCAGCTGGCGCTCGCGCGGCGAAGCTATCGCGAGGCGCCTATCTGGCGGGCCTTGTCGAGGGCGTACCGGTGCTGTTGGCCGGTGGCGGTCGGCCCGAGCAAATCGTTGCGCTCACAAGTTCCTGCGCAGAACTGTCGACCCTCAGTCGCAGCCTCCACCAACTGATGAGGTTGCTGCGCGCGGGCGATGTCCAGCAGGCTCTGGTGTACCGAGAGCTGCTTGATCGTCTGGATGGCGACGTCCGTGAGCATCTCCGGGTTGCCTCGCAGGCGCTCGCAGACCTACTGCCCAGTCGTCGGCCCGCGCGTTCAGCCCATGTCCAGAAGGCGCAGCGGAGGAAGTCATGGCGACAGGTGTGAACATCGACGGCGTCCTGGTCACGTGGGGGGACAGGCTCTTCTACACCGGCAATCGCATGGTGAAGGGGAACGCTCCGCCCAAGCTGACCGGCGACGCGCTTCACCGCCGAGCGGCTGATGTTCGCAGGCGCATCGCCGCAACAGTGCGGCGCGCGCCGCAGGTGATGGTGAAGGTCACCGGGGGAGGCCGCAGCATGCGAGCAATCGCTGCACACTTCCGCTACATCAGCAAGAATGGCCGCCTGGACATCGAGGACGACTGTGGAGAAATCATCAACGGTGCGCAAGCGGTTCGCGAGCTGGCTGACGACTGGCGATTCAGCGGCGGGCTGATTCCTGAGGATGCCGAACCCAGTGGTCGACGCGAGGCGTTCAACATCATGCTGTCGATGCCGCGAGGTACGGATCCGCTGACCGTTCAGCGTGCGGCGCGAGAGTTTGCACAGGCTGAACTGGCCGGCCACAAGTACGTCATGGTGCTGCACGATCACCAAGCAAACCCTCACGTACACATCAGCGTCCGGGCGGAGTCAAGAAGCGGAAGACGACTGAATCCTCGTAAAGCCGATTTGGCCCGATGGCGCGAAACCTTTGCTGAAAAGCTTCGAGGCCTTGGAATCGACGCTGAAGCGACCAGGCGGCTGACGCGTGGAAACCTGATGCGTGGCGACCCGCTATGGCGCCTGAGAGCCGGACAGGAAGGTCGACTCAGAAGTGGACTCGGCGTTGGCGCTGCCGGTTCCCGCAAGTCAAACTCAAGGGTTGCGGAGGCCTGGGGGCATATCGCTCGAGCTCTGACGAGCTCTCAAGACCCACGGGACGCGAGGCTGGCGGTGGAGATCAGCCAGTTCTTGGACCCGATGCCGCGCAGTGGTCGGCAGCACGCTCTTCCACCTATCGTTCAGCGAACGCGCTCAATCGATCACTCGCCGCGTCGTTGAGCGCTTCGCCGCTTCAGGCCCCAAGAGAGTTCCAAGCGGTATTCTGCTCAACGACTTTTTGAACTTCGGGCACGTACCACTGATAGAACTCTGCCGCTGACCATGGGCGATTGTCGCTGTACCGCGAGACAAGCTCGTTGAAACCGCCGTTGCGAACTTCGTCCAGCAAATCAAGCTGGCCGAGTGCTTCAATGGCCTCTTCTGCGCGCGACTCCTCGGGGTTCAGCAGCCGGTTGGCCAGTTCGCCGTCGAAGATGAACAGATCGACAAATCTCCGCGTCAGAAAGCGACGAACGTTAGACGGTGGAGTCCAGCCTGCATTGAAGCCTCCGACGTCAGGCGACTGCGTTGTGTAGCTCGTTTGGCCGAAGTCAAAGTCAAGCGTGAGTTCGAGTTTCAGGGCGCGATCGTCGATGCGGAGCTCAACTGAGAACTTGCCTGTGCTGTTGGAGTCACCGGCACGTCGAAACTCGCCGATTCGAGCCGGCCCCCAGTCCTTGGCTTCACCGGTGAGCGTGGCCTTAAGCAAGTTGAGCGTCGTGGTCTTTCCCGTGCCGTTCGGCATCTGGATCAGTGCGACCTTGGGAACCGTGTTCTCCCGTTTGAACGACACCTCCATGTCCGGGCATCTGAATCCCTGCGACCTCCAACCGATGATCTCGATCTTCATAGCTGGTCTGCCAAGGAGCCGGGTGGGGGAACCACAGCTTGGACAAGAAGGTTGATGCCCAGCATCTGCCCCTCTTCGCTCGCACCCCTCGCGCTCAGGTCGTCCAACATCGCCAGGAGTTGTTTCTCAAGGCTTAACGGCTGGCAGTGGCACGTAATCGAACTCGACCAGGATGCCCTTGCGAATCGCGTCTTCCAACCCGAACTCGAAAACGACGCGCCCAATCTCGGATTCGATGAAAGCCGTCCCTTCTTCGTCGTACTCACGCTCCGGCGTGGCGGACAAGCCGAGCACGTAACCAAAACGAGCGTGCTTGCCGGCCAGGTCACGGCGGGACTGAGGAGCCCCCAGGCCGTGCACTTCGTCATGCACGACCAGCGTTCGGGCGGCCTGAGCTGGGGGCAGTCCGTTCATGAAATTCCCAACCCGCTCCCGGGACACGATCAGCACTGCGTCCTGCGGCTTCATCGTGAACGACATTCCCTCGTGGCGCGTTCCGAAGTGTTGGCGCCGACCGAAAATTGACCCACCTACAGCGATAGTGCCGATCCAAATTTGACCCGGGTGTTCGACCTACCCTGCCTCTTTCTTGAGCAGGGGGAAGGAGTGATCACCATGGCCATGATTGGCAAGGTCAAGCGGATGCATTTCCGCGAGAAGAAGTCTGTTCGAGAGATCGTGCGGCTGACGAGTTTGTCGCGCAACACGGTGCGCAAATGGTTGAAGGAGGCGGTGCTGGAGGCGCCTAGCTACCGGCGCGGCGAGATGCCGGGCAAGCTCATGCCGTTCCACGAGTCGCTCAAGCGAGCCCTCAAGGTGGACGCGCACCGCCCGAGGCACGAGCGGCGCACGGCGCGGGCCCTGCATGAGCAGATCAAGCTGGAGGGCTACGGCGGGGGCTATAGCCGAGTTACCGACTTCATCCGGGCCTGGCGCCAGGGTGAGGGCCAGTCCATATCCACCAAGGCCTTCGTGCCCCTGGTCTTTGAGCTGGGCGAGGCCTTCCAGTTCGATTGGAGCGAAGAGGGGCTGGTGGTGGGCGGCATCTACTACCGCATGCAGGTCTCGCACCTGAAGCTGTGTGCGTCGAAGGCCTTCTGGCTGGTGGCCTACCCCAGCCAAGGCCACGAGATGCTGTTCGACGCGCACACCCGCTCGTTCGCGGCGCTGGGCGGCGTGGCCCGGCGCGGCATCTACGACAACATGAAGACGGCGGTCGACAAGGTCAAGAAGGGCAAGGGCCGCGTCGTCAACAAGCGCTTCGCCGTGATGTGCGCACACTACCTGTTCGATGCCGACTTCTGCAACGTCGCCTCGGGCTGGGAGAAGGGTGTCGTCGAGAAGAACGTACAGGACAGCCGCCGGCGCATCTGGATCGACGCGGCCAAGCTCAAGTTCGGCAGCTTCGTCGAACTCAACGCCTGGCTGGGCGACCGGTGTCGCGCCCTGTGGGACGAGGTCCGCCACCCCGAGCACGACCAGTTCAGCGTGGCCGAGATGCTCGAG
>NZ_JBQVNP010000002.1:0-106014 GCF_052436255.1 Roseateles sp.
CGCTGCGACCCCGGCGCCGACGCGCGCTCCCGCACCGGCCGCCGCCCCGGCGCCCGTGGTCGAGGCCTTCAAGCTGCCGATGGATCAGTTGCAAGCCATTGCCGAAGGTGCCGGCCTGCAATGGGTCAACTCGGATGCCGACAAGATTGCCGCCGCGCAGGCAGCCATCGCTGCCGAGCCCGCGCCCAACGCGCTGGGCCGCGAGCCGGCGGCTGTCGTCACTGTCGACGAGGGCCCGCTGGTGCTCGTCGAGACGCGCAAGGACCTGAGCCAGGTGAAGCTGCCGTTTGAAGCCTGACCGAGGCCTGATCACCGGCCCTTGATCCACCCGAGAACGCCGCCGGCCACAAGCCGCGCGGCGTTTTCTCTTGAGCCCCACGACCCCGAGGCTTTCATGACGACCACCACCTCCGCGGCCAAGATGCCGCCGCAGATCCCCTACATCATCGGCAACGAGGGATGCGAGCGCTTCAGCTTCTACGGCATGCGCAACATCCTGACGGTCTTCATGATGACCAGCCTGCTGCTGGCTATCCCCGAGGACCTGCGCAAGGCCGAAGCCAAGGAGGTGTTTCACACCTTCGTCATCGGCGTCTACTTCTTCCCGCTGCTGGGCGGCTGGCTGGCCGACCGCTTCTTCGGCAAGTACCCGACGATCTTCTGGTTCAGCGTCATCTACTGTGCCGGCCACGCCTGCCTGGCGCTCTTTGAGAACAACCTCAAGGGCTTCTACTTCGGCCTCTTCCTGATCTCGCTGGGCTCGGGCGGCATCAAGCCGCTGGTCACCAGCTTCGTCGGCGACCAGTTCGACAAGAGCAACCGGTCACTGGCGCAGAAGGTCTATGACGCCTTCTACTGGATCATCAATTTCGGCAGCTTCTTCGCGTCGCTGCTGATGCCCATCATCCTCAAGAACTACGGCGCCAGCATCGCCTTCGGCCTGCCGGGTGTGCTGATGCTGCTGGCCACGGTCATCCTGTGGGCCGGCCGCAAGAAGTATGTGCACCAGCCGCCACGCGGCGCCAACCCGCACAGCTTCATGTGGGTGGTGTGGACGGCGCTGAAGGCCGGCGGTCTGGGCATGGGCGTCGCGGCGCTGGGCCTGCTGCTGGCGGCTTTCAGCCTGAGCCAGATTGCCAGCCTGGGCATCGTTGCGGCGGTCTGCCTGGCGCTGGTGCTGATCATGGGCTTCGGCGGTGTTGGCGCGTCACTGCAACTGGACCGCGCGCGCGGCATTCACCCTGACGAAGCCGTGGACGGCGTGCGCTCGGTGCTGCGCGTGCTGGTGCTGTTTGCCCTCGTCACGCCGTTCTGGTCGCTGTTCGACCAGAAGGCCTCGACCTGGGTGCTCCAGGCTGATCAGATGACCAAGCCCGTATGGTTCCAGTCGTCCATGATGCAGGCGCTCAACCCGCTGCTGGTGATGATCCTCATTCCCGTCAACAACCTGTTGCTCTACCCCATGCTGGAGCGAACGGGCTTGCGGGTGACGCCGCTGCGTCGCATGGGCGCAGGCATCGCGCTGGCAGGCTTTGCCTGGATTGCCGCCGGCGTGCTGCAGTTGTGGCTGGACGAGGGCTCGGCGGTCAGCATCGTCTGGCAGGTGCTGCCCTATGCGCTGTTGACGTTGGGCGAGGTGCTGGTCTCGGCCACCGGCCTGGAGTTCGCCTACAGCCAGGCACCGCTGACGATGAAGGGCACCATCATGAGCTTCTGGAGCCTGTCGGTGACGGTCGGCAACCTGTGGGTGCTGCTGTCCAACGTCAGCATCAAGAGCCCGGCGGCGCTGGCGGCGATCAAGTCCACGGGCTACAGCGAGGCGGCCTGTCTGATGTTCTTCTTCGCCGGCTTCGCACTGCTGGCGGCGGCCCTGTTCGCGCTGGTGGCGCGGCGCTATCCGATGCAGAACAACTACCGCGGCTGATGTCACGGCCGAGCCGGCCTGGGTGAAATTACCTGAGCCTGCCCAGGCGCACCCCGCCCGCTGCCATCTACGATGCCGCCCGTTGGCCTGACCGGGCGGCATCTTTTTGACGGCATTCGCGTGACTGAGCGTCCCTACATCGATCCGACGTCGGCGGCTGCCGATGGGCCGCGGCCCACGCAGGCGCCGCCGGCCGCCTGGCAGCAGGCCTCGCACCGGCCCCGGCCGAAGCCGAGCCGACAGCCGCGCGTGGCACCGGCCTCCACGGCGGGTTATTTCACGCGGCACTGGCGCGGCGAACAAAGCCTGCCGCGCAGCTACTGGGTCAACAACTTCCTCGTCGCGGTGCCGCTGTCGATGGTGCTGGCCGGCGTGATGAGCTGGGTCAGCGTCAAGGGCGATTCGCTGCAGGTCAGCGCCATCGTGCTGCTGCTGGGCATGCCGCTGCTGCTGGCACTGGACGCGTGGTGCAAGGTCGGTGCCTGGCGCGCTGCCACGAACTACCTGCGCGAAAGCGGCTCCCTGCTGTGGGGCTGGCTGGCGCGCATCACGCTGGCCCTGGGCGTCTTGCATCTGCTGCTGTTCACGTTGTTCGGCTTCCTGCCCGAGGTCGGCGGGTTCTGGCAGATGGCGCGCGGCATCGACCCCATCGGACACGCCAAGATGAGCCTGTCGGCCGACGGCCGCAGCCTGCGGCTGGACGGTGTCATCGGCATGGGCGACGGCGAGCGGCTGCGGGCGATGCTGGGCAGCGAGGGCGCGCGCGGGATCAAGCGCGTGGAGCTGTCCTCGCCGGGCGGCCGCGTGCGTGAGGCAGAGCGCATGGCCACCGCGCTCAAGGCCCATGGCCACGAGGCCCGCGCCGTGGGCACCTGCGCCAGCGCCTGCACCCTCGTCTTCCTGGCCGGCAGCCCGCGCCAGTTGGCGCCCACCGGCCAGCTCGGCTTTCACCGCGCGTCCACCGGCACCTACAACCCGGTCTTCGAGGAACTGGCCAACCAGGAGCTGGCCAAGACCTATCGCGAGCTGGGCCTGCCGCAGGTCATGATCGACAAGACGCTGGACACGCCGTCGCGCAGCATGTGGTTTGCGCCACGCGCGGACCTGCTGGCGTATGCGCTGATCGCGCCGTCGCCGCAGACCCTGGCCATCCCGCTGCCTGCCGCCAACGCCGGCCTGGCCGACTTCGACGACGCGCTGCGCATGCACCCGGTTTGGGAGGCGCTGGAGCGGCGCAACGCCGGCACGGTCGAGACGGTTGCCAAGCGCATGTGGACGGCCCGCGCGACGGGTGCCGCCGACGAGGACGTGCAGGCGGCCGCGCTGCCAGCGCTGGCCCAGCAGATGCCAGCTCTCGTCAGCGGCAGCGATGTGGTTCTGCGCCGGCGCTATGTGCAGCTTGTTGCCGACCAGGCCAGGGCGCTGCGCACGCCACCCAGGCCCGGCGCGCGGCCGCCCTGCCGCGACCTGCTGGATGGCCGCCTCAGTGTGCGCCAGCAACTGCCGCTGGCCCTGCAGGTGCGCGAGGCGCAATGGCTGCTGGACGCGGCCAACGGCGCGCCGCCACGTTGGCTGCCGCGGCCGCCGAGCGCCATCGAGGTCGAGGTGCTGAGTCGCACCGTCGGCTCGAACGCCCTGGGCATGCTCGCCCGGGTGTGGGCCGATGCACCGGAGGCGCCCAGCCCCGCCGCGGGTGCGTCCTGCGAGCCCGTGATCGCAACGCTGGACCGCCTGCCCGCCCAGCCGCCCGCGCGGCGGGAGCTGGCCGAGCGGCTGGTATTTCAAACCCGCTGAGCTTCCCCGGCCAAGCGCTCGACCACGACGAAGGCGACGGCGTAGTCCTGCTCGTCGCTGACCGTCACATGGGCGCTCAAGCCGCGCACGGCGAACCAGGCGGCCAGCGCGCCATGCAAGGCGACCTCGGGCTTGCCGCTGGGCGCCTTGACGACTTCCATCGCTCGCCAGGTCATGGGCATGCGCAGCCCCAAGCCGATGGCTTTGGAGAATGCCTCCTTGGCAGCAAAGCGCGTTGCCAGGTAGGCCACGCCGCGCGCCTCGACCTTGGCGCGTCGCTCGCGGAACACGGCGAGTTCATGCGGGCCCAGCACCTTTTCCGCGAAGCGCTCGCCGCGCCGCGCCAGCGTCTCGCGGATGCGGCGGATGTCGCAGACGTCGGTGCCGATGCCGTAGATCACTGCGTGTAGGCGCCCGCGATGGCGCGCAGGTAGCCACGCACGGTCTCGGCATAACCCAGCTCCAGCGCGTCGGCGATCAGCGCATGACCAATCGACACCTCCTGCACGCCGGGCACCGCGCTCAGGAAGGCCGCCAGGTTGTCGCGGTTCAGGTCGTGTCCGGCATTGATGCCGAGGCCGACCTTCAACGCTGCCTGCGCCGTGGTCGTGAAGCCCGCCAGCACCGCACCGCCGTTCGGCGTACCGAAGGCGCTGGCGAAGGTCTCGGTGTAGAGCTCGATGCGCTCGGCGCCCAGCTCGGCAACCTCAGCCATCGCCGCCGGGTTGGGGTCCATGAAGAGGCTGACCCGCACGCCCAGATCTTGCGCCTCCTGGATCAGCGGACGCAGCCGCCCGGCATCGGCCGGCAGAGTCCAGCCATGGTCGGACGTGAATTGCTCTTCCGAGTCGGGCACGAAGGTGACCTGGTGCGGGCGGTGCCGCCGCACGAAGTCCATCAGGTTCTGCGTCGGGTTGCCTTCGATGTTGAACTCGGCCTGGGGCCAGTCCTTCAGGAAGGCGGCAAGGTCGTCGACATCATCGGCGCGGATGTGGCGCGCGTCGGGGCGCGGATGCACCGTGATGCCGTGCGCGCCGGCCAGCAGGCATTGCTCGGCGGCACGCAGCACGCTGGGGATGCCGAGGTGGCGGGTGTTGCGCAGCAGTGCGACCTTGTTGACGTTGACCGACAAGGCGCAGCGGGCGCCGGCGTGGGCGAAGGGATTCATGGGCCGGCATCGTAGTGGAGCGGGCCTTGCGGTGGCCAGGACGTGGCCCGAGCTGCGTCAGCGCGGCGGGACCGTGCGCAGGACCATCAGGCGCAATGGGGCGCTTTCAGGGTGGGGTGCGCCCATTGTTCGCAGCCCGCCGCACGGCCGAAAGCCGCGTCTGGCCATCCGTGCTGCCTGCTCAGCTGTCCGTCAGTTGCTGCACGTCCATCATCAGCGCGCGCGTGCGCAGCGGCTGGTGGCCGAGGTGGTAGTGGAGCAGGCCGCGCAGCGTCGTCTTCAGGCTGGGCTGGTCGGTCGAGCAGGCCTGGCGCAGCGCGGCCGGGCTGCCATGTAGCAGCGCGGCCTGCAACTGGATCAGCAGGGCCCCCGGCAGGCTGGCATCACCCGTCGGCGGGATCAGGCCGGACTCGGGCGAGAGCTGGTAGCGCCGTGCGGGGTCGATGGGCGCCTGCGTGGGGGTGACGACGCTGAGGTCGGGCAGCAGGCCCAGCTCCGCCAGCAGCTTGAGCTCGAAGGCGCGCAGCGCCGCATCGCCTTCGGACAAGTGACGCAGCGCATCGGCGTAGGCGTCGAAGAGTTGGGGATGCGGGTCGTGGCGGGCCAGCAGCTTGAGCAACAACTCGTTCAGGTAGTAACCCGAAAACAGCGCCGCACCGCTGGGCAGCGTGGCACCACCGCCCCATTCGGCGCTGCGCAGCGTCTGCACTTCGCCGCCGTCGGCCTTGGCAGGCTTGCTCAGACTCACGCTGATGCGCTGCAACGGCAGCAGCACGGCTCGCAGCTGCGAGTAGGGACGCTTGGCACCCTTGGCCGCCACGGCCACGCGGCCGGACTCACGCGTGAACAGGTCGAGGATGAGGCTGGACTCGCTCCAGTCGTGGGAGTGCAGCACGAACGCTGCCTGCAGCGAAGGCGCGCGGCTCGCGCTCACTCGTAGCCGTAGCTGCGCAGGTGCTCTTCGGTATCCGCCCAGCCCGAGCGCACCTTGACCCACAGTTCCAGGAAGACGCGGCCATCCATCAGATGCTCCAGCTCCTGGCGCGACTCCGAGCCGATGCGCTTCAGGCGCTCGCCGCCCTGGCCGATGATCATGCCCTTGTGGGCGTCGCGCTCGACGACGATGCTGGCGCTGATGCGGCGCAGCTCGCCCTCCTCTTCCCACTTGTCGATGACGACGGTGGAGGTGTAGGGCAGTTCGTCGCCGGTCAGGCGGAAGAGCTTTTCGCGGATGATCTCGCTGGCCAGGAACTTCTCGCTGCGGTCCGTCAGCGCGTCCTCGGCATAGAACCAGCCCTGCTCGGGCAGATAGGGCTTGAGGATCTTGAAGAGGCGCGTCACGTCGGCCTCCTTCTTGGCCGACAGCGGCACGAACTCGGTGAAGTTGCGGCGCTCCTGCATGCCCTTGAGCCACGGCGCCAGCTCGGCGCGGCGGTGCACGGCGTCGAGCTTGTTGGCGATCAGCACCACCGGCTTGTCCTCGGGCAGCAGGCCAAGCACCTTGGCGTCGTCCAGGCCGAAGCGGCCGGCCTCAACGACGAAGAGCACCAGGTCCACGTCGGCCAGCACGCCGTGCACGGTGCGGTTCAGCGTGCGATTGAGCGCGGCGTTGTGCTTGGTCTGGAAGCCCGGCGTGTCGACGAAGACAAACTGCGCCTCGTCAACCGTGCGCACGCCGGTGATGCGGTGGCGTGTGGTCTGCGCCTTGTCGGACGTGATGCTGACCTTCTGGCCGACGAGGGCGTTCAGCAGCGTCGATTTGCCGACATTGGGTCGACCGACGATGGCAATAAGGCCACAGCGCTGGGCGGGGCCGTCAGCGGTGGCAGCGGCGGGGGGTACTGCGTCGGTGGTCATGGCTTGCCTCGTTCGGCGGTGAGTCTATCCAGCAGGCGGCGGGCTGCCTCCTGCTCGGCGGTGCGGCGGGAGCGACCTTCGCCGAGTTCGGCCACGTCCAGCGCCGGCACCGCGCACTCGACTTCGAAGGTCTGTGCGTGGGCCTGTCCGCGCGTGGCGACGATACGGTAGCTTGGCACGGCGATGCGGCGGGCCTGCAGCCATTCCTGCAACGCGGTCTTGGCATCCTTGGCGAAATCGCCGGCGCTGGCTGCCGTCGCGATCGTCTCGCCGAGCAGGCGGCGCAGGATGGCCAGCGCCGCGTCGTAGCCCGCATCGATGTAGGCGGCGCCAAGCACGGCTTCGACCGCATCGGCGAGGATGGAAGGCCGCTGAGCACCGCCGCCGCGGGCCTCGCCGTCCGACATCTTCAGCACGGCCGGCAGCCCCAGCGCCAGGCCCAGCTTGTGCAGGCTGTCCTCGCGCACCAGGTGGGCGCGCACGCGGGTCAGGTCGCCCTCGTCCGAGCCGGCATAGCGCTCGTAGAGCAGGCTCGACACGGCCAGGCTCAGCACGGCGTCGCCGAGGAATTCAAGGCGCTCGTTGTGATCGGCGCCATAGCTGCGGTGGGTCAGCGCGCGGGCCAGCAGCTCGGGCCGCTGGAAACGATGCCCCAGGCGGCGTTGCAGGTCGTCCAGCGCAGCGCTCATCGTCGCGGCGGCACCATCAACGAAGTCAACGTGACTTGCCCCGGTACTTGATGAGCAGATAGACCGGGCCGGCCAGGTCGACTTCCTTGTCCCAGGCGAACTCGATGACGACGCGATCGTTGCCGTCCTTGCTGACCGTCAGGTCGCTGCCCTTGATGCTCTGGATGGAGTACTCGACCTGGATGGCGGTGTCGAACTGCTGGCGCACCTGCGGCACCGTGGCGGGGTTGCCGGCCGCGATGCGGTCGACCACACGCTGCACGGTGTAGTACTCCAGCACGGTCGGGAAGACCTTCATGGCGACGACGGCCATCACGGCAATGACGCCGCCCCAGAACAGCAGGCCGATCAGCGACAGGCCGCGTTGGCGTTGCCGCAAGACGGGCGAGTGGGGACGAACAATGCAACGAGGGCTCATCTGTATCAATCGAAGAAGGTGCCGACGCGCTTGAGGTTACCGAAATTCATCCAGACCAAGAAGGCCTTGCCGACGATGTTCTCGTCGGGCACGAAACCCCAGAAGCGCGAGTCACGGGAGTTGTCACGGTTATCGCCCAACGTGAAGTAGTGGCCGGCCGGCACCTTGCAGGTCACGCCCTCAACCGTGTAGCGGCAGTTCTCATTGAACGGGAAGGGACCGTCGGCGCGGTCGGCGCGGAAATAGCGCTGCGCCTCGGGCTGGACGAGGATCTGGTGCTCCTTCTCGCCGAGCTTCTCAAGGAAACGCTGGCGGTAGACGCGGCCATCCTCGTCGTAGTAGTTGCCCAGCGACTGCAGGGGCGCGGGCTGGCCGTTGATGTAGACCTTCTGATTGATATAGGCCACTTCGTCGCCGGGAATGCCCACCACGCGCTTGATGAAGTCGGTGCTGGTGTCCTCGGGGTAACGGAAAACCATCACGTCGCCACGTTTGACGTCGTTGTTGGCGACGATCTTCTTGTTGAGCACCGGCAGGCGGATGCCGTAGTGAAACTTGTTGACGAGGATGAGATCACCAACCAGCAGTGTCGGCACCATCGATCCGGACGGGATCTTGAAGGGCTCGAACAGGAAACTGCGCAACAGGAAGACGACCAGGATCACCGGGAACAGCCCGGCGGTCCAGTCCAGCCACCAGGGCTGCTGCAGGATCTGCTGGCGGGCCGGCTCGATGTCGCCATCGACGCGGGCGATGCCCTGCGCAGCCAGCGTCTCGCGGCGCTTGGCGTCGCTGGCCGCCAGCGCATCGGCGGCGGCGCGGCGGGCCGGCGCGAAGTGGAAGCGCTCGGCCAGCCAGTAGAACAGCGTGACTGAGGTCAGGACGAAAAGCAGCAGCGCGAAGTTGCCGTTCCATCGACCGATGTACCAGCCGCCCAGATAGGCCACCAGGGCCGCGTACAAAACACCGGTCAGAGCGCTCATCAGGGAGGTTTTCAAGGCAGGGGATTCGGTCAGTGGGGATTCAGTCATCGACCTGCAGGATGGCGAGGAAGGCTTCTTGCGGCACTTCGACGGAGCCGATCTGCTTCATGCGCTTCTTGCCGGCCTTCTGCTTTTCGAGCAGCTTGCGCTTGCGGGTGATGTCGCCGCCGTAGCATTTTGCCAGCACGTTCTTGCGCAGCGCCTTGATGTTCTCGCGGGCGATGATGTTGGCGCCGATGGCGGCCTGGATGGCCACGTCGTACATCTGGCGCGGGATCTGCTCGCGCATCTTGGCGGCCACGCCGCGGCCGCGGTACTGGCTCTGGCTGCGGTGCACGATCATGGACAGCGGGTCGACCTTCTCGCCGTTGATCAGGATGTCGACCTTGACGACGTCGGCCGCGCGGTACTCCTTGAACTCGTAGTCCATGGATGCGTAACCGCGCGAGGCGCTCTTGAGCTTGTCGAAGAAGTCCAGCACGATCTCGGCCAGCGGGATCTCGTAGGTCAGCATGACCTGCTTGCCGTGATAGGCCATGTTCAGCTGTACACCGCGCTTCTGGTTGGCCAGCGTCATCACCACGCCGACATAGTCCTGCGGCATGTAGAGATGCACCGTCACGATGGGCTCGCGGATCTCGCGCATGGCGCCCACCTCGGGCATCTTGGACGGGTTCTCGACCTGGATGACTTCGCCGGTGTTCAGCTCCACCTCGTAGATGACGCTGGGCGCGGTGGTGACGAGGTCCTGGTCGAACTCGCGCTCCAGGCGCTCCTGCACGATCTCCATGTGCAGCAGGCCGAGGAAGCCACAGCGGAAGCCGAAGCCGAGCGCCTGGCTGACCTCGGGCTCATAGCGCAGGGACGAATCGTTGAGGCTGAGCTTTTCCAGCGCGTCCCGCAACTGGTCGTACTCGCTGGCTTCGGTCGGGTAGAGGCCCGCGAAGACCTGGGGCTGGATTTCCTTGAAGCCTGGCAGCGCCTCGGTCGCAGGGCCGGCATTGTTGGGGAGTTTCTTTTCCAGCGTGACGGTGTCGCCGACCTTGGCCGCAGCCAGTTCCTTGATGCCGCAGATGATGAACCCCACCTCGCCGGCCTTGAGGCTTGGGCGGTTCTCGCTCTTGGGCGTGAAGACGCCCATGTGCTCGATGGGATAGACCGTGTTGGTGTTCATCATGCGGATGCGCTCGCCCTTGCGCAGCTCGCCGTCCACCACGCGCACCAGCATGACGACGCCGACGTAGTTGTCGAACCAGGCGTCAATGATCATGGCGCGGGGCGCGCCGTCGGGATTGCCGCGCGGCGCCGGCATGCGTGCAATTACCGCCTCAATGATCTCGTCGATGCCCATGCCGGTCTTGGCCGAACAGGGAATGGCGTTGTCAGCGTCAATGCCAATGACGTCTTCGATCTCGGCCTTGGCGTTCTCGGGGTCGGCCGACGCCAGATCCATCTTGTTCAGCACCGGCACGACCTCGACACCGAGGTCCAGCGCGGTGTAGCAATTGGCCACCGTTTGCGCCTCCACGCCCTGGCTGGCGTCGACGACAAGCAGCGCGCCTTCGCAGGCTGACAGCGAGCGGCTGACCTCATAGGAGAAGTCCACATGACCCGGCGTGTCGATGAGGTTGAGGTTGTAGATCTGGCCGTCCTTGGCCTTGTACTGAAGCGCGGCCGTCTGCGCCTTGATCGTGATGCCGCGCTCGCGCTCCAGGTCCATCGAATCCAGCACCTGCGCTTCCATCTCGCGATCGCTCAGGCCGCCGCAGCGCTGGATGATGCGGTCGGCCAACGTGCTCTTGCCGTGGTCGATGTGGGCAATGATGGAGAAGTTGCGGATGTGATTCATGGAGTCTTGTTCTGCGCTGCCAGAGGTGGGACACAAGGGCGAGAGCCCTTGCAGCGCAAGTTCATATCGCGGAGCGATGTGAAGCCGCGAAGCGGCGTGCTGAAGCTAAAAAAAAGGCACGTCGAAGAGGCGACGTGCCTTCCAACAAAAGGTATGGCAACTGCTTGTTGGGCCTTCATTGTAGTCAAAAGGCCCGGCCGGGAAACCGCACCAGCATTGGTTTCCGGGTCGTTGCAGGCTGCCAACAAGCATTTTAACCACAGGTTATCCACAAGATCCTGTGGATCACCTGTGGATCAAATCCAGTCGCGCTTGGATGGTGGGAATTCCATCGTCCAGCAACCTTTTCTGGGTGTATCAGGCGCTGATTTTAGCGACTGGCGCAAACAATCCGGCGTCGACGGTTCAAGTTAGCCGGTGCCAACTTCTGGAAACGGTGGACAACCTGGCCAACAGACCGGGCCGGACTTGTCGTATCGCGGAAAGCCCGACCTTCCAACCTAGGTTTATGGTCAGCGCGTCGGCTTGAGCAGCACGAAGCTGACGACGTCGTCCCGGCGCACCACCAGATTGATGACCTTGGCCTTGTCGGCCTTGGCAATCTGGGACTGGAAGACCTTGACCGAAGGCACTTCGACGTTGTCGACCGACAGTATGAGATCGCCCTCACGCAGCCCTGCGCGCGCGGCGGCGCCCGTCGCGCTGTCCACCTTGACGCCCGCCTTGAGCTTCAACTCCTTGCGCTGTGCCTCGGTCAGCTCCGACACCTTGAGCCCCAGCGCCGCGCTCGGCGCGGACGCGGCGGGCGCCGGCTCGTTGCTGCTCTCGGCGCTGCCACCAGGCTTCTTGCTGCGCTCGTCTTCGCCGATGGTGACGACGATGTCCTTGGTTGCGCCTCGACGGAACACCGTCAGCGTCGTCTTGGCACCGGGCTTCACATTGGCCACCAGCCGGCGCAGGTCGGCCGCCTTGTCGACGATCTTGCCGTCGACCTTGGTGACGACGTCTCCACCTTCCACGCCGGCCTTCTCGGCCGGGCTGCCCGCGATGACCGAGCGAATCACCGCACCTTGCGGCTTGCCCAGGCCAATGGCCTCGGCAATTTCCTTGGTGATGTCATCAGGCAGCACGCCGAGGTAGCCACGCACGACGCGGCCGCCAGAGCGCAGCTCGTCCGCCACGCGGATTGCCTCGCCGATGGGGATCGCGAACGAGATGCCCATATAGCCGCCGTTCTGGCTGTAGATCTGCGAGTTGATGCCGATCACCTCGCCGCGCAGATTCACCAGCGGCCCTCCCGAGTTGCCGGGATTGATGGCCACATCGGTCTGGATCAGCGGCAGCAGGTCGCCGGTGTCGCGCTGCTTGGCGCTGACGATGCCTGCCGTCACGGTGTTCTCCAGGCCGAACGGCGAGCCGATGGCCATGACCCATTCGCCGACGCGAACCCGGTTACTGTCGCCCACCTTGACGAATGGCAGGCTGGTGGCTTCGACCTTCACGACGGCTACGTCGGAACGCTGGTCAGCGCCGATGAGCTTGGCCTTAAGCTCGCGCTTGTCGGTCAGCGTGACGATGACTTCGTCGGCGCCCTGCACGACGTGGGCATTGGTCAGCACATAGCCATCGGCGCTGATGATGAAGCCCGAGCCGACGCCGCGGCGCATCGGGCCATCGTCGTCCGGCGTGCCGCCACCGCGCGGTGCACCACGGCGCTGGTTGGGCACGGGGATGCCGAAGCGGCGGAAGAACTCTTGCATCTGCTCGTTCATCTCCGCCTGGCCCTCGGTCATCTTGACCTTCTCGGCGGTGCGGATGTTGACGACCGCCGGGCCGACACGCTCGACCAGTTCAGCGAAGTCCGGCAACTCTCGCGTTTGCGCGGTGACGGGCGCCTGACCCAGCGCCAGCGCCAAAGCCAGGACCGAGCTTGAAAGCAGGAAGCGCGCGCGCGCGGGATTGAGGCGGGTCTCAGCGTGCATGTTTGATTTCCAGGGGTTCAGCGAGAGGCGGACGGGAGGAACAGATGGGGCGGCAATGCAGCGCTTCAAGGACGCGGCTTCAATGATGCGGTTCGGAAGCGGCCGGCTCCGGCAGAGCCAGGCCCCAGTCAATGGTTTCAGGCGAAGGATCACCCGGCAAACCGGCCTCCCGCGCACCCACGACGACAGGCAGCGTGCGGCCAGCCGCGGTCTGTGCAAAGCTCAGGCCGCTAAGCCCTTGCGCACGCGGTGTTGTGGCCGGCGCAGCAGCGACGACCGCGTCCGGTGCGGGCGTGGGCCCCAGCACGCTGACGCCGAGCGCCATGGCCACGAAACCGGCCGCCACCGCAAAGGGTGCGAACCAGTCGCGCCGGCGTGGATGTTCGGCAACCGCCGCCTGCATCTGCGCGTGCAGCCCTGCAAGCAGCGCCTCGGGTTCGCGATGCCCCCTTGGTAGCTCCGCCGAGCGCAGGCCGTCCGCGGCCGCGTGCCACAGTGCCCAGCGCTCGCGCAGGCCCGCATCGCCCGCCCAGGCGGCATTGACGCGCGCCCACTCCGCGGGCGTCGCACGGCCGTCCATGACGGCGGACAGGGCCTCGTCCAAGCTGTCGTCGACCCGGCTCACCATCGCCGGCCTCCTCTGGCGCCCAGCAAGGGCCGCAGCCGTGCGGCGACGGCCTCGCGAGCACGAAAGATGCGCGAGCGCACGGTGCCCGCTGGACAAGCCAGCAGATCGGCAATTTCTTCGTAGCTCAAACCATCCACCTCTCGCAGCAGCAACGCCCGGCGCTGGTCCTCGGCCAGGGACTCGACCGCCTCGTCCAGTTCACGCGCCAACTGGCGGCTGGCGAGCAGGGATTCGGGAGTCGCATCGTCGCTTGGAGTCGCGCCGGTGCCAAAAGTTCCCTCGTCGTCCAGCGGTTCAAGCGGCCGCTGCCGGGCCCGGTGACGCTTGGCCGCATTGATCGCGATGCGGTAGATCCAGGTGTAGAAGGCGCTCTCGCCGCGAAAGGCGGGCAGGGCACGGTAGGCCGACAGGAACGCCTCCTGGCAGAGGTCGGCCACATCGGCGGGGTCGTGCACGCTGCGCGAAAGCAAGCGCTCGACGCGGCGCTGGTATTTCAACACCAGCATGTCGAAGGCGGCACGGCTGCCGGCCTGGGCTTCGCGGACCAGCAGCGCGTCGGCCTCGGCGTCACTCATCACGGCGCCTGTGGGGCGGAGAACAGCGTCGCACGCAGTGCTGTCCATTGCGCCTGCTGCTGGCGGCGCGACAGCGGCAACCAGCGCGGGCCGGGGCTGGCGCGCAGCAGCAGCCAGTTGTCGAAGTCGAGCAGCACGGCCAGTTGCACCTCCGTCTCGTCAGCACGACCGGGCTCGGCCAGCCACCAGGTCTGGCCGTCCCAGCGCAGCCGGCGCGGCAGCACAGCCGCCGTGCGCCACGTCCAGACAGCGGCGAGCGGCACACCAAGCATCACGGGCCAGGCGAGCGGCTGGTGGCTGATCGCCGAAGCGGCCAAGCCGCCCGCGGCCAGCGCCGCTATCAGGGCAACATGGGCCTGCACAACCGGCTGAGCTTGCAGATGCACGGCGACCGGCGGCGTGCGGCGCATCGCCGGGCGCGGCGTCGTCAGACGCGCTTGAAGATCAGCGTGCCGTTGGTGCCGCCGAAACCAAAATTATTTTTGGCCGCGACGTCGATCTTCATCGGCCGCGCCTCATTGGCGCAGTAGTCCAGGTCGCACTCGGGATCCTGGTTGAAGATATTGATCGTCGGCGGGGCGACCTGGTCGCGGATAGCCAGCGCGGTGAACACCGACTCGATGCCACCCGCGCCGCCCAACAGGTGGCCGGTCATGGACTTGGTCGAGCTGATGACCATCTGCTTGGCGTGATCGCCGAATGCCAGTTTGATCGCATTGGTCTCGTTCACGTCGCCGAGCGGCGTGGACGTGCCGTGGGCGTTCATGTAGTTGACCTGGTCGGGATTGAGTCCCGAGTTGCGCAGCGCCGCGCGCATGGAGCGCTTGGGGCCGTCAACGTTGGGCGCGGTCATGTGGTACGCATCCGCACCCATGCCGAAGCCGGCCAGTTCACAGTAGATCTTGGCGCCACGCTTCTTGGCGTGTTCGTACTCTTCGAGCACCAGCACACCCGCACCCTCGCCCAGCACGAAACCATCGCGGTCCTTGTCCCAGGGGCGGGACGCGGTCGCGGGGTCGTCGTTGCGGGTGGAGAGCGCGCGTGCCGCGGCGAAACCGCCGATGCCCAGCGGCGAGACGGCGCCCTCGGCACCGCCGGCGATCATCACGTCGGCATCGCCGTACTCGATGAGCCGGCCGGCCTCGCCGATCGCATGCAGGCCCGTCGTGCAGGCCGTGACGATCGCAAGGTTGGGGCCCTGGAAGCCGAACTGGATGGAGACGTGGCCAGAGATCATGTTGATGATCGAGGCCGGGATGAAGAAAGGTGAAATGCGGCGCGGGCCACGGTTCACCAGCTCGGTCTTGGTGTCCTCGATCAGCGGCAGGCCGCCGATGCCGGACCCGACGAGCACGCCGATGCGCTCGGCCTGTTCCTCGGTCAGTTGGTCGCCGGTGGGCAGGCCGGCATCGCGCACCGCCTGTATGGACGCCGCCAGGCCGTAATGGATGAAGATATCCATGTGCCGGGCTTCCTTGGCGGGGATGTAGTCCTCGATCTTGAAGCCCTTGACCTCGCCCGCGAAATGGCACGCCATGTTGCTGGCGTCAAAGCGGGTGACGGTGGCGATGCCGGAACGCCCGGCGAGGATGTTGGCCCAGCCCTCGGCAACGGTATTGCCGACGGGACTGATGAGGCCAAGACCGGTGACGACGACGCGGCGACGGCTCATGCGGTGCGGATCAGAGTTGCGAGAAAAAAAAGCCTTCAGGCCTTCTGGTGCTTGACGGCGTAGTCGATCGCCAGCTGCACGGTGGTGATCTTCTCGGCCTCTTCGTCGGGGATCTCGATGCCGAACTCGTCTTCGAGGGCCATCACCAGTTCCACGGTGTCCAGAGAATCGGCGCCGAGGTCGGCAACGAAAGCCTTCTCGTTCGTAACGTCGGCTTCCGCCACGCCAAGTTGCTCGGCGATGATTTTCTTGACTCGTGCTTCGATATCGCTCATGACACTCCTCCGGGAGGGGTTTGCAGAAAACAGCCCGGCATTCTAAGGGCCTCTAGATGGGCGTCCCTAAATCGGGAAGCCCGCCAAACTTTCGGATGACCTCCGTGCTTCGCCCTTGGCGGCCCGGCGGGCTCAACCCATGTACATGCCGCCGTTGATGTGCAGCTCGGACCCGGTGATGTAAGCACCGCCCGGTGACGCCAGGAAGACGACCGCCGCGGCGATCTCCTCGGGCGCGCCGAGGCGGCCCAGCGGGATCTGCGACAGCAGCGCGGCCTTCTGGGCTTCGGGCAGCACCTCGGTCATGTCGGTGGCAATGAAGCCCGGCGCGATGCAGTTGACCGTGATGTTGCGGCTGCCCAGCTCACGCGCCAGCGAACGGGTCAGGCCTGCGACACCGGCCTTGGCCGCCGCGTAGTTGGCCTGGCCGGCATTGCCGGAGGCGCCGACGACCGAGGTGATGTTGATGATGCGGCCGGCGCGCTGCTTCATCATCGGCTTGGTGGCCGCGCGGGCGAGGCGGAAGACGGCTTTCAGATTGGTGTCGACGACGGCATCCCAGTCGTCGTCCTTCATCCGCATGGACAGGCCGTCGCGGGTGATGCCGGCGTTGTTGACCAGGACATGCAGGCCGCCTTCCCTGGCCACGATCTCGTCCACCGCGGCCTGGCTGGCCGCCGCGTCGGTCACGTTGAGCACGATGCCGCGGCCGCCCCGGGAGCCAAGGGCTTCGGTGATGCCAGCAGCGCCGGCTTCGGACGTGGCCGTGCCCACCACACGCCAGCCTTCGTTGGCCAAAGCCAGCGCAATCGCACGGCCGATGCCGCGGCTGGCGCCGGTGACGAGGGCGACGCCCTTGCTCATGGCTTCATTCATCAACCGCCCCCGAGGAGATTGCGGGCCTCGGCGAGCGAGGCGGGATCGAAGACGCAGGCCGCCTGCAGTTCGGCGTCGATGCGCTTGGTCATGCCGGTCAGCACCTTGCCGGGGCCGGCCTCGATGATGTGGCCCACGCCCTGCGCCTTGAGCGCTTGCACGACCTCGACCCAGCGCACCGGGCCGAAGGCTTGGCGGTACAGGGCGTCGCGCAACGCATCGTCGCTGTCGGTGATGGCGACGTCGATGTTGTTGATGACCGGAAAGACCGCGGGCTGGAACTGCACCGAGGCCAGCCTCTGCTTGAGCCGCTCCGCCGCCGGCTTCATCAGGCTGGAATGGAAAGGCGCGGACACGGGCAGGGGCAGCGAGCGCTTGGCACCGGCCGCCTTCAGGATCTCGGCGGCCCTGTCGGCGGCAACCTTGCTGCCGGCGATCACCGTCTGTTTGGGGTCGTTGAAGTTGACCGCTTCAACGGCCTCGCCTGTCTCTTCCGCCGCCTGGGCACAACCCGCGCGCACCGCGTCGCCGTCGAGGCCCAGGATGGCGTACATGGCACCTGCGCCGACCGGCACGGCTTCCTGCATCGCCTGAGCGCGAAAGCGCACCAGCGGCAGCGCATCGGCCAGGCTCAAGGCGCCCGCAGCCACCAGGGCGGTGTACTCACCCAGCGAATGGCCGGCCGCGGCGGCGGGCACCGCGCCGGTCTCGGCGACAAAGGCGCGCCAGCAGGCGATGCCGGCCGTCAGCATGACCGGCTGGGTGTTGGTGGTCAGGTCGAGCTGCTCCTTGGGACCGGCATGGATCAGCGCGGCAATGTCCTCACCCAGGGCGGCAGACGCCTCATCGAGGGTGCGGCGGACTTCCAGATGGTCGCCCCAGGCGTCGAGCATGCCGACGGCCTGCGAGCCCTGGCCGGGAAAGACAACGGCGAAAGGTGCAGTCATGAGATCAGTTCCAAATCAACAGCGGTCGGCGCTGCCGGTGCGGCAGCACGTGGACGGCTAGTATTTCAGCAGGGCCGCGCCCCAGGTGAAGCCGCCGCCGACGCCTTCGAGCATGATGGTTTCGCCGCGCTGGATGCGGCCGCTGCGCACGGCGACGTCCAGCGCCAGCGGCACGGAGGCAGCAGAGGTGTTGCCATGCTCGTCGACAGTGGCGATGAGCTTGTTCAAGTCCAGCTTCAGCTTCTTGGCCGTGCCCTGCATGATGCGGATATTGGCCTGGTGGGGGATCAACCAATCCAGATCGGCCTCCGTCAGGCCAGCCTTGTCGAGCACCGAGCGGGCGACCTTCTCCAGCACGCCGACGGCGAGCTTGAAGACCGCCTGGCCGTCCATCTTCAGGAAGGGGCTGCCCTGCACCTGGCCGCCAGCGACCGTGCCGGGCGTGCACAGCACGTCGACATGGCGGGAATCGGCGTGCAGCTCGGTCGCGAGGATGCCGGGTTCGGCGCTGGCGCCGAGCACGACGGCACCGGCGCCGTCACCGAACAGCACGCAGGTCGTGCGGTCCTTGAAGTCGAGGATGCGCGAGAACACCTCGGCGCCGACGACGAGTGCCTTGTGGGCCGCGCCGCTCTTGATCATCGAATCGGCCACGCTGAGGGCGTAGACGAAGCCCGAGCAGACGGCCTGTACGTCGAAGGCCGCGCAGCCATGGACGCCGAGCTTCTTCTGCAGCAGGCAGGCCGTGGAGGGAAAGACCATGTCGGGTGTGGACGTGGCGACGATGATGAGATCGATCTCTTCGGCAATGATGCCGGCGGCTTCGAGCGCGGCCTGGGCGGCCGGGAGGGCGAGGTCACTGGCGGCCTGCTCGGGCGCCGCGAAGTGGCGGGCACGGATGCCGGTGCGCTCGACGATCCAGTCGTCGGAGGTCTCGATGCCGTCAGCCGCAAGACGCGCGGCCAGGTCCTGGTTGGTCACGCGGTCGGCAGGCAGATAGCTGCCGGTACCGAGGATGCGGGAATAGCGAGGGGTGTGGATTCCAGTAGGGCTCATGCGGCCTGCGCGACGGTGTTCGCCGCGTTGTCTCCAGCATCGCCCGCCTTGGCTTGCAGCGTGGCGACGATGCGGTCGTGGACCCGGTCAAGCAGCCGGTTGCGGGCGGCATCATAAGCGCGGGCCAGCGCCATCTCGAAGGCGAAGGCATCGGCCGAACCGTGGCTCTTGAACACCAGCCCGCGCAGCCCCAGCAGCGCCGCCCCATTGAAGCGGCGATGGTCGACCCGATGCTTGAAGGCCTTCAGCACGGGCATCGCGACCACGGCGGCCGCCTTGGTCAAAAGATTGCGGCTGAACTCCTCCTTGATGAAGGCACCGATCATCGTGGCCAGGCCTTCGGAGGTCTTCAACATGACATTGCCGACGAAGCCGTCGCAGACGACGATGTCCGTGGTGCCCTTGTAGATGTCATTGCCCTCGACGTTGCCGAAGAAGTTCAGCTGCCCGGCCGCACCTGCGGCGCGCAGCAGCTCGGCCGCCTGCTTGATGGTCTCGCTGCCCTTGATGGCCTCTTCGCCGATGTTGAGCAGGCCGACGCTGGGCTCTTCATTGCCCTCGACCGCAGACACCAGCGCGCTGCCCATGACGGCGAACTGCAGCAGGTGTTCCGCCGTGCAGTCGACATTCGCACCCAGGTCCAGCACGGTCGTGAAGCGCCCGCGCTGGTTGGGCATGACGGTGGCAATGGCCGGGCGGTCGATGCCGTCCAGCGTCTTCAGCAGGTAGCGGGCCACGGCCATCAGCGCGCCGGTATAGCCGGCGGACACGCAGGCATGGGCGAGCGCCGGACGCCCGTCGCGGTCGGCCTTGAGCTGCTGGATGGCCACACGCATTGACGAGTCGCGTTTGCGGCGCAACGCAACCTCGACCGAATCCTCCATCGTGACGACTTCGCTGGCCGCCACGATGCGGCAGCGCGGCCAGGCCGCAGCAGCCTTGAGCTCGTCGGGTTTGCCGACAAGGAGAAGCTCAGCGTCGGGGTGCTTGTCGAGAAAAGCGCGGCAGGCCGGCAGCGTCACCGACGGGCCGTGGTCGCCGCCCATGCAGTCGACGGCCAACCGGATCGGTTCGGACAGGGGCGAGGTCATATCAGTGGTTTTTGTGAGCCACAAAGACCAAACCCGGCGCTGCGCGGTACGCAGGCCGGGTTGGCAGATTCATCAGTCGGGCGGCGCCGCGGCGAGCGGCACCCGGCACCATCAGGCCGCGTCGGCCTTGCTCTTCAGCACCTTGCGCCCACGGTAGAAACCGGTCGGGCTGATGTGGTGACGCAGGTGCACTTCGCCCGTGGTCGGCTCGATGCCGGTACCCGGCGTGACCAGCGCATTGTGCGAACGGTGCATACCGCGCTTTGAAGGCGACTTCTTGTTTTGCTGAACAGCCATGAAATTCTCCAGACTCTGCGGGATTTGGGGGCGGACTATTGCGGCATGGGGCCTTTTGAGGCACCACCCCGGGGAGCGAGATCAAAGCTCGAACTCCAGGCCGCAGAAAAGCCCGCGAGTGTAGCACTGGATGACCGGATCGCCAAGCCGGACTTGATCTCGAACCCGCAACAGCTGGCGTGGACATGGCGTCAGCCGTCTCGACGCTTCAGCGCGGCCAGCTTGGCAAAGGGATTGGGGCGCTCTTCCACTTCGGGCTCCGGCTCGTCCTCCACATGGGACAGCGGCTCGGGACAGACGTCGTGACGCGGCACCAGCGGGAGCGCGAGCAGCAGTTCATCCTCGATCAATTCACGCGCATCCAGATGGCGCGGCAGGGCAAGCACATCGTCATCGCTGTCGACGTCCAGCGCGGCGGCCTCGGCCTCCGTGTCGACGAAACGAATCCAACGGTCGACCTCGATGTCTTCACGCACGGGCTTCAGACACCGCTGACAGGTCAGCGCAACCTGGGCCGCCGCCGTCAGGTGAAGCCAGGTATGGGCGCTGCCGGCCTTGGGCTGACGCATTTCGCCATGAAGACTCCACCGCAACGCCGGCCAGCCGCTGGCGGGGGCCTCTGGAGCGGCCGAGTCGGCCAGGCGCTCAAGCTGCATCGCCGGCCATTCGCCCGCCAGGCTGGCGTCGTCATGGGCCAGCGCGGCGACATCCAGCTTCTCGGGAACAAAGGCGCGCGATTTCATGTCCAGGAGTTTAGGCGGGCGAGAATGCAGCGATGCCCCAGTTGATCCTCGCCTCGACCTCACGCTACCGACAGGAATTGCTAACCCGGCTGCGCCTGCCTTTCGAGGCCGTGGCACCCGGGGTCGACGAGACCGCCCTGGCCGGCGAGGTGCCGGCCGCACTGGCCGAGCGGCTGGCGCTGGCCAAGGCGCGCACCGTCGCGGCGATGCGCCCGGGCGCCATCGTCATCGGCTCGGACCAGGTGGCCGACCTGGGCGGCGAGGCGATCGGCAAGCCTGGCAACCACGACGCCGCTGCCGCACAGCTGCGGCGCATGAGTGGCCAAGAGGTCGTCTTCCAGACCGCCGTAGCCGTCGTGGCGCCCGGCCTGGCCGCCATCGAGCGCGCCGAGGTGCGCGTACGGTTTCGGGGGTTGAGCGATGCGGCCATCGAGCACTATCTGCGCGCCGACCAACCCTATGACTGCGCCGGCAGCGCCAAGGTCGAAAGCCTGGGCATCGCCCTGCTGCAGGCGGTGGAGTCCGACGATCCGACGGCCTTGATCGGCCTGCCGCTGATCCGCACCTGCGCGCTGCTGCGCCGGGCCGGCCTGGAGCCGCTGGCATGAAGCACGGGCGTCTGATCCTGATGCCCAACACGCTGGACTTCGGCGTGGATGACTCCCTGGACCTGCGCGAAGTGCTGCCCCAGCGCGTCATCGAGCAGGCCGCGCGGCTGACGCACTGGGCCGCAGAGAGCGCGAAAACAACACGGGCATTGCTCAAGCGGGTGGATGCCATCGCACCCTTGGCCCAGCCGCTGCAGTCGATGCAGATCGCGGAACTGCCGCGTCCGCCCAAAGGCGGGAAGCAGGGAGCGGACGACACAGCGGCCTGGCAATCGCTGCTGGCCCCTGCGCTCGCCGGGCATGACCTGGGACTGATCTCGGAGGCCGGCCTGCCGGCGGTGGCCGACCCCGGCGCGCGCCTGGTCGCGCTGGCGCACGAAGCCGGCATCGAGGTGGTGGCGCTATCCGGGCCCAGCTCGCTGCTGCTGGCCCTGGCCGCCAGCGGGCTCAACGGACAGAGCTTCGCCTTTGTCGGCTATCTGCCGGTTGACGCAACGCCGCGCGCCGCCCGCATCCGCGAACTGGAGGCGCTGTCGGCCAGGGCCCAGCAAACGCAGCTGCTGATCGAGACACCCTACCGCAACGAGGCCCTGCGCCAGGCGCTGCTGGTCGCCTTGAAACCCAGCACGCGCTTGTCGATCAGCGTCGGCTTGACGCTGCCCAACGGATGGACCCAAACCGCCACGGTGGCGGACTGGCGGTCCAATCGCACCACCCTGCCCGACCGCATTCCGGCGGTGTTCGCGATCCTGGCTTAAGAATCAGCCGGCGCCGACGGGTTTGGCTTGCCGCCAAACAGCGCGGCGACTTGCTTCTTGGGCTTGATGTAGCTGGACAGGCCCTTGCCGCCGCCCGCTGACGGTGAGCCGGCCTTGGTCTTTTCCCAGGTGGGCGGCTCCTCGCGCGAACTCGCCTCGTAGGGCTTGTCGAAGAAAGGGTCCTTGGCCGGCGCCGGCGGACGGAAGGCGGGTCGGGCAGGCCGGTGGGGCTCTGTACGCTCCATCACTTCTTCATTGCGGGGGCGCTCGAAGCGAGGCGGGCGACTGTCCTGCAGCTCGAAGGGGTCGAGATCGATCTTGCGCTTGATCAGCTTCTCGATGTCCGCGACAAGGCGCGCATCCGACTTGGCGACCAGTGTGACTGCCAGTCCCGAGGCGCCCGCACGGCCGGTACGGCCGATGCGGTGGACATAGTCCTCGGCGTTGAAGGGCACATCGAAATTGAAGACCGCGGGCAGGTCGGCGATGTCCAGACCCCGTGCCGCCACGTCGGTGGCCACCAGTAGATCCACATCGCCGCGCTTGAAGGCATCGAGCGACTTCAAACGCTCGTCCTGAGACTTGTCGCCGTGCAGGGCCGCCGTGCGCAGGCCGTCGCGCTCGAAGGTGCGGGCCAGGCGCGCCGCGCCCAGCTTTGAATTCACGAAGATGATGGCCTGCGTGATCGCGCGCTCTTTGAGGATCTGCTTGACCACCGCTCGCTTGTCGTCATCGGTAGCGGCGATGAAGCGCTGCTCGACGTTCGCCGCGGTCTGGTTGGGGCGGGCCGTCTCGACAAGGATCGGGTCCTGCAGATAGCTCTGTGCGAGTCGCTTGATCTCGGGCGAGAAGGTCGCGGAGAAGAGCAGGGTCTGGCGCGCCTTGGGCAGGTAGCTGAGGATGCGCTGCAGGTCAGGCAGGAAGCCGATATCCAGCATGCGGTCGGCCTCGTCGAGGACGACGTACTCGACCTGGTTGAGCACGCAGTTCTTGGCCTCGATGTGGTCCAGCAGCCGGCCGGGTGTTGCGATCAGCACCTCGACGCCGGCTTTCAGCGCGGCGGTCTGCGGCTTCATGTCGATACCGCCGAAAACGACCACGGACCGCAGATGCGTGTGCTTGGCGTACTTCTTGACGTTCTCGGCGACCTGATCGGCCAGTTCCCGCGTCGGCGCCAGCACAAGCGCGCGCACCGGATGGCGCGCGGGCGAAACGCTCGGGTTCTCGTGCTTGAGCATGCGCTGAAGCAACGGAATGGAGAACGCCGCCGTCTTGCCAGTGCCGGTCTGGGCGGCGCCCATCACATCGCGGCCTTCCAGGACGATCGGAATCGCCTTGGCCTGGATGGGCGTCATCGTCAGGTAGCCGGAATCAGCAACCGCGCGGAGCAGCTTGGGGTCCAGCGGCAGGGTGTCGAAACGGGCCGGCGCGGGCGCCTCGTCGGTTACCGCAACTGCGGACTCTGGGGTTTCTTGCATCCGGCGATTATCCCGGATAGGAGAAAACTACTCCGGCCGCGTCACAGGAGGCTGCGGTTCAGCGCGCGAATTCAGGACCAACCAGCGCGGCGTGCGAAAGCGAACGATGCGCCAGTACAGCAGCACATAGCTGACGACGAAGAGCCCCAGGATGATCTGCAGCATGACTGTGTCGTCCCACCAGATGGTGGCCGGCACGACAGACAGGCTGCACAACACCCATAGGTAGGGCGCCGTGAGCGCATTGCGACGGGTCAACACGGCCGCGTCCTTGCTGCCGAGCGCCCAGCGCATCAGGCGGCGATAGATCAGGCTGTGCAGATGGATGCCGTCGGGCATGCCCACGGGGCGGCCACGCACGAACTTGCGGCGGTACATGGAGAACACCGTCTCCCAGACCGGATAGGCACACAGCAGCAGCGGGAACATCGGCGACACGTCCGGGTTGCGCACGAGCAGCAGGATGGCGAGTTCCGAAAGCATGAAACCGAGGAAATAGGCGCCGCCATCGCCGAGGAAAATCAGGCCGAACGGATAGTTCCACATGAAAAACCCGAGCACAGCGCCGATGACCGCAATCGCCATGGCCGCCACGAGCAGGTCGCCTGCCTGAAGAGCCACATAGGCCAGGCCGGCCAGCATGATGGCCGAGCACATGGAGGCCAGGCCATTCATGCCATCGATGATGTTGATTGAGTTGGACACACCGCTGACGACCAGCAGCGCCAACACATAGCCGCCGACCGCGGTTGCAGCGATCTGGTCGAGGCCTGGGATCGATGTTGTCTTGATCTGCGCGCCGAGCAGCCAGGCCCCTAGTGCTGCGGCCAACAGCGTGGCCAGCATGCGGCGCAGCGGGCTGACGCGTTTGGTCAGATCCTCGATGACGCCGGATATGAAGGCCGGCGTACTGCAGAGCAGCAGCAAAGCCGCTGCATTCCTCATGCTCGGATAGCGCCAGGCGAGCAGCGCGGTACCTACGGCGAACCCGCTAAAGATTGCAAAGCCGCCGATGCGCGGCACCGGCCGGGAGTGGAACTTCTGCGGGCCGGAGAGGTCGTGATCGGCGGACAGCGCACCGTGCAGGTGCGAAGAGCGAATGATGAGCAGCGTTGCGGCGGCCGCAATGGCGAAGCTCAGGGCAAGAATCGGAAGCATGTATAGGAGGCGGGCCGAGAAACTGCCAGCGGCTTGGACCGCTATTCGACCGACGTCGGCAGTGTAACGACGCACGAACTGGACGGACGCCGAACGGGTCGCCCGGGGTGCGTAGCTAGAATCCGCGCCGATTTGAGCCTGCCGTACATTGGTGCCAGGCATCTCCCTCAACTTCTCCTCCGTCAACATGACCAGTCTCGATCCCCGACAGATGCCGCCCCTTTCGCCATCGGTCGTGACTCGGTTCTTGGCTGGCGCATCTGCAGCATGTTCGGTCGCGTCTGTGCGCAAGACGGCGATGGCATTGGCGCTCGGCATGTTGGCCGGCGCGATGCCGTTAAGCAGCCAGGCCGCTGATGCCAATTCCAACGATTCGCAGGTCGGCCCAGTGCGCCTGGTTTCGCCGTCACAGCCCTCCACGCGAGCAGCAGGCGTAGAGCCAGGCGCTGAAGCGCCACGCGAGCTGGTTCGAGAGGGCGCGCGAGAAGGTCAGCGCGAGTCGCTTCGACCCACGCAACCGCCTGGTCGGCAAGTACGTCTGCTTTCGGAGATGAGCGAGTTCGAGCGGTACGTGCAGCGGGCGGTGGGCGAGGACGTCGAAGTACCTCGCTTTGGCATGGAGTTGCTCAATTCGCGCAGCGGGGTCCCGGGGGAAGGCTCCAGCCAGATTCCGGGCGACTACGTCGTGAGCGTCGGCGATGAGCTGCTCGTCAACTTGTGGGGCGCCGTCGAGGCTGACCTGCGCCTGAACGTGGACCGCAGTGGTCGCATCACCATTCCCCGCGTCGGGCCGGTCATGGTAGCGGGCCTGCGCTATGCCGAACTCAACACAGCCATCGACCAGCGCGTGAGCCAGGTCTTCAAGAACTACCGGCTGAGCACCTCGCTGGGACGGTTGCGGAGCATCCGCGTTTACGTCACCGGCTTCACGACCAAGCCCGGCGCCTACGCCGTCAGCAGTCTGTCAACCATCGTCAACGCGCTGATCCAGGCGGGCGGTCCCTCGTCGGCCGGCAGCTTGCGTCAGATCGAACTGCGCCGCGGCGGAAGGCTGGTCAGTCAGTTCGATCTCTATGAACTGCTGCTGGGCGGCGACAAGATGGCTGACCGCGTGCTGCAGGCAGAGGACGTCGTGCACATCGGGCCTGTTGGCCAACAGGTGGCCCTGATCGGCAGCGTCAATCGTCCCGGCATCTTTGAACTCAAGCCTACCGAGACCATCGATGACTTGTTGCAGATGGGCGCAGGCTTCAGTCCTGTCGCTGATCGGTCCCGTCTGGCCATTGAAAGCTTGGATACCCGCCACGATGTCCGCATTTCCGAACTGAAGCTGCCGCAACAAATGCGGGCTGCCCTGCGTAGCGGCGACTTGGTGCGCGCCTTCAATGCAACGGACGCGGTGCTCCCGCAGCATCGCCAGAACAAGCGCGTCCGCGTCGAAGGCGAAGTGCAGCGCCCGGGCGAATACATCCTGCCGCCGCAGAGCAGCTTGATGGACGCCGTGAACGCCGCCGGTGGCCTGACCTCTGGCGCTTTCGTCTACGGTGCCGAATTCAATCGCGAGAGCGTGCGCATCACCCAGCAAGTTCAGTATGAGCGGGCACTGCGCGATCTGGAGACGGAGTTCGCGCGCATCCAGGTCACCCAGAAGGCGTTGACGGCTGACGAAGCGAACGCGCAGGGCGCGCGCGTGCAGAGCTCCAATCGACTTATCGATCGCCTGCGCGCGGTCAAGCCGACCGGACGCATCGTCTTGCAAACTGCACCCAACGCCACCAGCCTGCCTGAGCTCCCGCTGGAAGATGGTGACCGTCTCGTCGTGCCTGCACGACCGACAACGGTCGGCGTGTTCGGCAGCGTTTTCAACGGAGGCAGTTTCGTGTTCCAGCCCGCCGCAAGTATCGATGACATGCTTCGCTTGGCAGGTGGGCCCACACGCGGAGCGGACACGTCCAGCACCTTCGTAATCCGCGCCAACGGAAGTGTCGTCAGTGCCAAGCAGCAGTCCAGTGGCTGGATCTCTTTAGGTTCCGGCTTCTCGACGCTGGCCGCGTTGCCAGGCGACACGGTCTTCGTGCCCGAAGACCTGACCCGCACCACCTTCAGCCAAGAGGCGAAGGAATGGACGCAGATCCTCTACCAGTTCGGCCTCGGTGCCGCTGCGTTGAAGACCCTCAAGAACTAAAGGGCGAACTTTGTCGATGCTTCCCAACGACGCGGCGTCCATGCCCGCGGAATCCGACCTGACTTTCTCCGAGTTTGCGACCGAGCTTGGCGCTCGGTGGCGCTTGGTTGTGGGCGCTCCGCTTGTCGCATCCTTGCTTGCTTTGGGTGCCACCTATCTGATCGCACCGACGTTCACTGCGCGTACCAGCTTCATGCCGCCTCAGCAGCAGCAAAGTGGCGCAGCCAGCGCCTTGGCGTCCCTGGGAGCGCTGGCCGGGATTTCCGGCGGGGTTCGCAATACAGGCGACCAGTACGTCACGTTCACCCAAAGTCGAACGATTGCCGATCGGATGCTCGAACGATTCGACTTGAAGACGGTCTACGAGGAAGAGTTGACGCACGACGCTCGGCTCAAGCTCGCGCGCAATACGCGAGTCACCCTCGGGAAGAAGGACGGCGTGCTTGTCATCGAAGTCGATGACCATGAGCCCAAGCGCGCTGCAGAGATGGCCAATGCCTACGTCGACGAGCTGCGCAAGCTTGCCGCTGGCCTGACGTTGACCGAGGCGCAACAGCGGCGCGCATTCTTCGAGGGGCAGCTCAAGCAGGTGCGTGACAAACTGGACGCAGCGCAACGTGCCTTGCAAGGCAGCGGCGTGTCGGCCGAAACCATCAAGGCCGAGCCCAAAGCTGCGGTAGAAGCTGTTGCCAGATTGCGAGCCGAGCTCACCAGCGCCGAAGTCAGGCTGCAAATGCTCAGCAGCAGTCTGGCCGAACGCACGCCTGAGGTACAGCAGCAGACTGCTGCCGTGACGCGGTTGCGCAGCGAACTGGCGCGTGCGGGTCAGTCGGAGCAGTCGACTTCGGGTGGCTACGTCAGTGCCTACCGGGAGTTCAAGTACCAAGAGACCCTGTTCGACCTGATCGCGCGCCAATACGAACTGGCTCGCGTGGATGAAAGCCGCGATGGCGGCCAGTTGCAGGTAATCGATGTTGCGCAGCCACCGGAGCGCAAGTCAAAGCCGAAGCGCAGCCAATTGATGATTGCGGGCTTTGCGCTGGCATTGCTCGCCGTAGCCGCACACACCGCGCTTGCGCTAGTTCGCAAGCGAGCCAAGAACAAGATCTAGTGTGCGGTTGCCGGGCGGGCTCATTGTTCGCCCAGATCAACCCACCTGGCACCGAGCGAAAATTGCATGAACGCTATTACAAAACCCATCCTTGATCGCAAGGTTCGCTTTGCGCTGGTCGGCTGCGGCCGGATTGCTAACAACCATTTCGAAGCCATCAGGAAGCTGGCGGCTGATTGCGAGTTGGTCGACGTCTGCGACATCGATGCCGATGCCCTGGCGGCCGCTGCCGCGTCCACAGGTGCGGCTGGCCATCTGAGCCTGACCGCCATGCTCGCCGCCACCACGGCCGACTGCGTGATCCTCACCACACCCAGCGGGCTGCATTCGCGCCAAGCCATTCAAGTCGCAAAGGCAGGCCTGCATGTCATGACCGAAAAGCCCATGGCGACGCGGTGGCAGGAAGGCCTGGACATGGTCCGCGCTTGCGATGAGGCGGGTGTGCGCCTCTTCGTCGTCAAGCAGAACCGCCGCAATCCGACGCTGCAGGCATTGAAGAACGCCGTCACCGCTGGACGTTTCGGGCGGATCTACATGGTCAACGTCAGCGTGTTTTGGACCCGCCCGCAGTCCTACTACGACAGCGCCGCATGGCGCGGCACCTGGGAATTCGATGGCGGCGCCTTCATGAACCAGGCGAGCCACTATGTCGACCTGCTCGACTGGATCGTCGGGCCGGTGGAAAGCGTCATGGCCTACACCGGCACGCTGGCGCGCGACATCGAGGTCGAAGACACCGGCGTCGCCGCGATCAAGTGGCGCAGTGGGGCGATGGGCTCGATCAACGTAACGATGCTCACTTATCCCAAGAACCTCGAAGGCTCGATCACCATCCTCGGCGAGAAGGGCTCGGTCGTCATCGGCGGCGTGGCCGTCAACGAGATCAAGCACTGGGAGTTTTCGGCGCCGGACCCAATGGATGAGCGCATCAAGGAAGCCAGCTACCAGACCACCTCGGTTTACGGTTTCGGTCACCCGCTCTATTACCGGAACGTCATCGACGTGCTGCGCGGCGAAGCCAAGCCCGAGACTGACGGCCGCGAAGGCCTGAAGTCGTTGGAGTTGTTGATCGGTCTGTACCAGTCCGCCCGCGATGGCCGCCGCGTCAACTTGCCGCTCCAATACTGAAGTCACATGAGCGTCAGCATTCACCCTTCTGCCATCGTTGACGACGGCGCACAGATTGGCGAGGGCAGCCGGGTCTGGCACTTCGTGCACATCTGCGGCGGCGCGCGCGTCGGCGAGCGCTGTTCGTTCGGTCAGAACGTTTTCGTCGGCAACGACGTGAGCATCGGCAATAACGTCAAGGTTCAGAACAACGTTTCTATTTATGACGCTGTGACGCTTGAGGACGACGTGTTCTGCGGGCCCAGCATGGTGTTTACTAACGTCTACAACCCGCGCTCGGCCGTGACCCGCAAGGACGAATACCGTAGTACGGTAGTTCGCCAAGGAGCTACGCTTGGCGCGAACAGCACAATCGTCTGTGGGACCACCATTGGGCGCTATGCCTTCATCGGCGCGGGCGCCGTCGTCAACCGCGACGTGCCAGACTTTGCTTTGATGCTCGGCGTTCCCGCTCGGCAAGCCGGCTGGATGAGCCGGCATGGCGAGCGCCTGGAATTCATCAACGGCGAAGCGACCTGCCCGCTAACCGGCGACCGCTACCGCATTGTCGACGGCCGCTGCGAACTGATCCAAGGCTGAACTCAATGCAATTCATCGACCTCAAAAGCCAGTACCAGGCGCTCAAGACCAGCATTGACGCTCGCATCCAGAAAGTGCTGGACCACGGCCAATACATCATGGGGCCCGAAGTGGCCGAGCTCGAAGCGGCGCTGGCTTGCCTGACCGGTGCTAAGCATTGCATCACCGTTTCCAGCGGCACGGAGGCCCTGCTGATCGCGCTGATGGCCGAAGGCATCGGCCCGGGCCACGAGGTGATCACAACATCCTTCACCTTTGCGGCCACGGCCGAGACCATCGTGCTGGCCGGCGCCAAGCCGGTCTACGTGGACATCAGGCCGGGCGACTGCAACATCGATCCAGCCCTCATTGAGGCCGCCATCACGCCGGCCACGCGGGCCATCATGCCGGTAAGCCTGTACGGCCAGGTCGCCGACATGGACGAGATCAACGCCATCGCGGCCAGGCACGGCCTGTCGGTCATCGAAGACGCAGCACAGAGCTTCGGGGCGACCTATAAAGGACGCAAAAGCTGCAATGTCTCGAAGATAGGCGCCACCAGCTTCTTCCCGAGCAAGCCGCTGGGCTGCTATGGCGATGGCGGCGCCCTCTTCACCAGCGACGACGACCTGGCCCAGGCCATGCGCGAGATCCGTGTGCATGGCCAGAGCCAGCGCTACACGCACACCCGCGTGGGCGTCGGTGGACGCATGGACACGCTGCAATGCGCGGTCGTGCTGGGCAAGCTGGAGCGATTCGAGTGGGAGATCGCGCAGCGCAAGCAGCTCGGCGACCGCTACGCCGAACTGATCAAGGCCGGCGGCCTGCCGGTTGAACTGCTGCAGGTGGGCGACGACCGGGACTGCGTCTGGGCCCAGTACACCGTCAAGGTTGCAAATCGCGCCGACGTCGTCGCCGCGCTCAAGGAGTTCGGCGTGCCTACCGCCGTTCACTACCCGCGTCCGCTGCACCGCCAACCGGCCTACCTGAGCGAAAACTGCCCTGCCGACAGCATGCCGCACAGCAATGCGGCCGCTGACCAGGTCCTCAGCCTTCCGATGAGCCCCGACCTGACCCACGCCCACCAGGACAGCGTGCTGGAAGCCCTGCGAAAGGCCCTTCGATGACACCGATGAAGATCGTCACCGTCGTGGGCGCACGACCCCAGTTCATCAAAGCGGCGGCCGTGTCGCGCGCCGTGCTCGCGCGCTCTGGCTCGGGCCTCGTTGAGGTGCTCGTCCACACCGGGCAGCACTACGACAAGATGATGTCGGACGTGTTCTTCGAGGAACTCGGCATCAACGCCCCGGCACACAACCTCGCCATTGCCGGCGGCGGCCACGGCGCAATGACCGGCCGCATGCTGGAGGCACTCGAACGCGTCTTTATCGACGAGCGCCCGGACTGGGTGCTGATCTACGGAGACACCAATTCAACACTGGCCGCGGCGCTGGCAGCCAGCAAGCTACACATCCCGATCGCCCATGTTGAGGCCGGCCTGCGCTCCTTTAACATGCGCATGCCCGAAGAGGTGAACCGCATCGTCGCCGACCGCCTTTCGACGCTGCTGCTCTGCCCGACCGAGGCCTCGATCAGCAACCTTCGGCGCGAGGGCGTGACCGATGGGGTTCATCTCGTCGGCGACGTCATGTATGACGTCGCCTTGCACTTTGCGCATGCCGCCGACGAGCATCACGCTCTCCTGTCTCAGCTCGGTCTGCGTCCAAAAGGCTTTGTGCTGGCGACCTGCCATCGCGCTGAAACCACCGACGATCCGGCCCAGTTGGCGGGTGTCGTGGACGGGCTGGCCGACATCGCCCGACACCAGCCCGTCGTGCTACCCATCCATCCTCGGACGCGCGCGAAGCTCACGGAATTCGGGCTCATGGACCGCCTGGCCGGCGTCCAGCTGATCGAGCCCGTGTCTTACCTGGACATGGTGACGCTGGAGAAGAACGCCGCAGTGATCGTCACCGATTCCGGCGGCATCCAGAAGGAAGCGTTCTTCTACCGCGTCCCCTGCGTCACCACGCGCCGTGAAACTGAGTGGGTGGAAACGGTGGATGCGGGATGGAACGTCCTGGTCGGAACCGACAGCAAGGCCATGGTCGCGGCCGTCGAGTCGCACGCCAGCCAGCAACGCTTCGATGTGCAGCCTTATGGCGATGGCGATGCTGCCAATCGCATCCTCGACCTGTTGCGGGTGCATCCTGCCGCCACACGCCGTCAATGAATGCATCGACGCCCCCGGTGCGTGGATCGCGCTTCCGCAGCAACATCGTGCGGATCGCGACCGGGGCGATGGCAAGCCAGATCATCGTGATCGGCTCCACACCGCTGCTGACACGGCTCTTCGGGCCCGAGGCCTTCGGCGCGCTAGCCGTGTTCACCGCGATGAACACCGTGCTGGCTGGCCTCTTCACACTGAAGTACGACCTGTCAATCATCCTGCCGACCGACGACGGCGAAGCCGCCCAGCTAACGCGCCTGACGATGGGCTCCTCCATGCTGTTCGCTGCACTGCTGCTGGTCGGCCTGGGCGTTAGCCGCTGGTGGCTCGGGCCGACCGTGCAGCCCTACTACTTCCTGCTCCCGGTCGGCGTCGTGCTCGCGGCTGCCTACACCTGCGCACAGCAGTGGGCGGCGCGCGCCAATGACTACCGCAGGTTCTCGCGCAGCCAGGTCGTGGGCGCGGTCGTCAACGTATCAATCGCACTCGCCATCGGGCTGGCGGTCCAAGCCCCGGCCTCCGGCTTGGTGCTGGGTTGGGTGGCCGGCCTGGCCGCCAGCTTCGCCTACGCGAACGCATGGCAAGCCCAAAGGCCCGTTTTCAGCTGGCGACAACTGTTGGGCGTGGCCAGCGCCCATCGTCGCTTTCCATACTTCGTGCTGCCCTCGTGGCTGGTGCAGACGCTCGGCAGCAGCGCTCAGCCCTTCATCTTGCAGGCCCTGTTCTCGCTGCGCGACGTTGGGCACTATGCAATCGCCAACCGCTTCATGTTCGTTCCCAGCACACTGATCGGCTCAGCCATCGCTGAGGCCTTCCGTGCCGAGTTTGTCGACCGCACCAGGCGTGGCGAAGGCGTCAGCCAGTTTTTTCGCGCCACCTTGGGCAAGATGGTGCTGATGGGCCTTCCGGTTTTCCTGGTGCTCCTGATCACCGCCCCCGCCCTGTTCGAGTTCGCTTTCGGCGCCGACTACCGGGAGGCCGGCACCTTGGCGCGCTATCTGTGCGCCGGCGTGCTGGCGCAATTCGTGGCCCAGCCGTTTGCCTACGTTTTCGTGGCGACCGACCACGTCCGTCGGGGCCTGGCCATCCAGACCGCGACAACGGCCCTCCCGCTGCTGGGCCTTGTCTACGGCGGTCTGCTGGGTGACGTCGCACTCGCGTTCTGCATCGCATCTGGCGCCAGCGTCGTGCTGTCGGGCCTGTTGATCGCTATGGCGTATCAGGCGTGCCGTTCTTGGGAGGTCCAGCATGTCTAAATCCAGGCAGTGGTGGAGCACCCTGGTAAGCATCGCACTGGCGCTGCTTTATGCGCTCGCGTTCGAACATGCCTATGCGTCGTACATCAACCCCGTCTACGAGTACGCCCACTACTACTACTTTCCCGTACCGCTGCCGCTGTCCGTCGCGACCTACCTCTTCCTCCTGGCGCCCTGCCTGTTCTACCGACAGAGCGAAGCGCCCTCCGCTTACGGCATCGCGTTGCTTTACACGCTGTGCTATGTGCCGACGCAGCTGATGATGCTGTTCAACTGGAACCGCGACGCCGCCGAACTGCTCGTGGTGCAGGCGAGCCTGGCAGCCAGCATGAGTGTTTTCATGGCGTTCGCGGCGGCTGGCTGGCGTCCTGCGGCGCAGCAGGTACCGTTGACGCGTCTGAAGCCGATCATGGGCCTGCTGATGGTGGTCTCGCTGGTGCTGCTGGTCTGGACTTACCGCAATCACATGCGCTTCGTCGGGTTCGAGGATGTCTACGACCTGCGCTTCGACACCAATGAAATCGACACTGGCCCCCTCGTCGACTACTTCGTGTCATGGCTGTCGTATTGCTTCCTGCCCTTCTACCTGGCACGCGGCATCCTGAACAAGCGCGTCGGGGATGTCGTGCTGGCGATCAGCGCGGCGGTGCTCATCTACACCTCTACCGGTGCCAAGGCCATGATCCTGATGCCGCCGATCATGCTGATCATGCACACGCTAATGCGCGCGCGCGAGAAGTTCCTGCCGGTCCTCCTCATCGTGCTGACGCTGGCCTTGATCATCGTCACCGACGTTTTGTCCGATGACGGCATTGGGTTCTGGGTGAAGTTCATCTTCCTGCTGCGCACACTGTGCGCGGGCGGCTGGGCGAATTTCGTCTACTACGACTACTTCACGCAGAACGGCCTCACTTACTACAGCCACATCTCGGTCATCAACACGTTGACCGACGCTTATCCCTACGGCAAATACTCGCTGGGCCAGACCATCGGCCTGCACTACAGCGGCAGCGAACTTGCGAACTACAACGCCAACTTCTGGGCCAGCGACGGTTTTGCAGCCTTGGGCCTGGCAGGCATTCCGCTCATCACGCTGGCCGTGTTCGCCGTGTTTTTCCTCATCAATCGTGTCAGCTCCAACTACCCGGCTCGCTTCGTCGCGCTCTGGCTGTCCGGCTTCTGGCTCGGGATGCTCAATCTGCCCTTGTCGACCGCATTGATGTCCGCCGGGGGCGGACTTACCGTGCTGCTGCTCTGGTTCGCCGCCAGACCCGCACCCCGGCACACTGCGCCCCCTATCGAGCCTGCGGTCGACAGCCCGCCGCGAAGTACCTAGATCCCATGCACATCGTTCACGTCGAAGACTTCTTCCACCCCGACGCGGGGTACCAGGTCAACCTGCTGTCCCGCCTGCAGGTGGCTCAAGGCCACCGTTGCACCATCGTCACGGCGGAACTGGACAAGATGCCCACGTTCCTGACGTCCTTCTTCGGCAAGGACAACATGACCGAACGGGACGCCCGGTTCGAGCGGGAAACGGGCGTGCGCATCATCCGCCTGCCCCTGCTGACCTTTTACAGCGGCCGGGCGATCTTCTCGCCCAGGCGCCTGCTCAAGACCGTTTCCGGACTGAAGCCCGACGTGGCTTTCGTGCACAGCGAAGACACGATGACGGGCATGCTGTTCATCTGGATGTCGCGCTGGCTCAGCTATCCGATGATCCTCGACTGCCACATGCTCGAGATGGCCTCGGAGAACCGCTTCAAGCACCAGTTCCGGGCCTTCTACCAGCGCTTCGTGACGCCCATCATCCTGGGCCGGAACATTCCCCTCATCCGCGTCGTCGACAGCGACTATGTCCAGAAGTGCCTGGGCATTCCATTGAGCTACACCGACCTGCTGTCCTTCGGCACTGACACCTCCTACTTCAGCCCCAATGCCGAAGTGCGCCGCGAGACCCGCACGCGGCTCGGTCTTTCGCAGGACGCCTACGTGGTGCTCTACGCCGGCAAGCTCGACGCCAGCAAGGGCGGCAAGTTCCTCGCCGAAACACTGAAGGACAAGTTCCCCCGGGCAGCGGGCCGCGAGATCGAACTGCTCGTCGTGGGCACGGGCGACGGCGCCTACGGCGAGGAGGTCGAGCGCACGCTGGCCGCAAGCGGCAACAAGCTGGTGCGCCTGCCGACACAACGCTACTACGACCTTGCCCAGTACTACTGCTGTGCCGACCTCGCCATCTTTCCGAAGCAGTGCAGCATGAGCTTCTTCGAAGCCCAATCCTGCGGCCTCCCGGTGCTGTTCGAGGACAACGAGATCAACGTGCAGCGCATCGAAGCCGACAACGCCTTCGTGTTCAAGCCCGGCGACCTCGCCGACTTCCGCGCCAAGATCATGGAGATCGCCAGCCTACCGCCGGACCGCGCCGCCGCCGTCAGCGCCAACGCCCGGAACTATGTGCTGCAGCATTACGACTACGTGCCGATCGCGCGCCAGTTCACCGCCGTGCTGGAGCGGGCCGTGTCCGCCTGGAAGCGCCCCGTTCCCGCCTGAACGCAACCCGTTCCGGCGAGCCACTGCCCTCTTCCGCTGCGCGTGCGCAGCCACATTCATGAAAGTCCTCTTCATCGCGCCCCTGCCCGATCCCGTCACGGGCCAGTCGCTGGCCTGCCGGGTCTTCCTCGATGAGCTGGAGAAGCATCACCAGGTCGACGTCATCAACATCCACAAGACCAGCCTGAAGAGCGGTGTGATGGGTGGCGCGCTGGGCCGCGTCCGCGAGGTGCTGGGGTTCGTCTGGCAGGCCTGGCGCCGGGCGCGGCACTGCGACCTCGTCTACTTCACGATCTCGGAGTCGGTCGCCGGCAACCTGAAGGATTATTTGATCTACGCCGTTTGCGCCGGCCGACTGCCGCACATGGCCATTCACCTGCACGGCGGCGCCGGTATGAAGGTACTGCTGCGTGACCACCCGCGACTGGCGGCCCTCAACCGTTTCTTCTGGCGAAGGATGGGTGCTGTCATCCTGCTCGGCGAGCGCCAACTGCCGCTGCTGGAGGGCCTGCCGCAACGCTGGCGCGAGGAGCATGCCCACCTCGTCCCCAACTTCGCGCAGGACTACCTGTTCCGCGATACCGTCGAGATCGAGGCCAAATTCGCATCGTCGGGACCTCTGCACCTGCTCTACCTGAGCAACCTGATTCCCGGCAAGGGCCATGAGGAGCTGCTGGCAGCCTACCTGGGCTTGAGTCGGGCCGAGCAGGCACAGATCCAGCTCGACTTCGCCGGTGCCTTCGAAAGCAACGCCGCGCGCGACGCCTTCCTCGCCCGCATCTCGGCAGCGCCTCGGATCACCTATCACGGCGTCGTGGGCGGTTCTGCCAAGGCTCAACTGCTGGGCCAGGCCCATGTGTTCTGCCTGCCGACCTACTACTCCTATGAAGGCCAGCCGATTTCCATCCTGGAGGCCTATGCCTCGGGCTGCGCCGTCATCACAACCGATCACAGCGGCATCTTTGATGTCTTCACGCCTGGCGAGTCGGGGCTGCAAGTTCAGCCGCGCTCGGCCGAATCAATCGCCGCAGCGCTGCGGCAATGCCTGGCCGACCGCGCGGCGCTGCTTCGGCAGGCCCACCACAACCGCCAACTCGCGGAAGAACGCTACAGGGTAGCTACCTACAATCGCCGTCTTCTCTCGGTCCTGTCCACACTGGACGCAACCGCCTGACTCCATTGCCAGAACCATGCCCTTGCGCCCCTACCAGATTTGTACCAACTGCATCATGGACACGTCCGACTCCGGCATCGTGTTCGATGAGCGCGGCTGGTGCGACTACTGCAACAACTACCACCGCAACATCCTGCCGAACTGGCACACCGACGAACGCGGCGAGCGCGAGATCATGGCCCAGGTCGACCAGATCAAGCGCGACGGCAAGGGCAAGGACCATGACTGCCTGATCGGCCTGTCCGGCGGGGTCGACAGCTCCTACGTCACCTACCTGGCCAAGGAGAAGTTCGGCCTGCGGCCGCTGCTGTACCACGTCGACGCCGGCTGGAACTCGCAGCAGGCCGTCAACAACATCGAGAAGCTGGTCGACGGCCTGGGGCTGGACCTGTTCACCGAGGTCATCGACTGGCCCGAGATGCGCGACCTGCAGCTGGCCTTCTTCAAGGCCCAGGTACCGCACCTGGACACGCCTCAGGACCACGCCTTCTTCGCTGGCCTTTACAACTTCGCGGCCAAGAACAACGCGAAATACATCATGACCGGCGCGAACTACTCGACCGAGTGCGTTCGCGAGCCGCTGGAGTGGCATTACCACGCGTCCGATGTGCGCCAGCTCAAGGACATCCACCGCCGCTTCGGCACACGGCCGCTGAAGAAGTTCCCGCTCGCGGGCATCTTCCGCTTCAAGATCTACTACCGCTTCTTCAAGGGCGTGCAGGTTGTCAAACCGTTGAACTGCGTGCCCTTCTACAAGGAGGCGGCCATGGACGAACTGGTGCAAAAGTTCGGCTGGCAAAAATACGCGCACAAGCACTACGAGTCGCGCTTCACCCGCTTCTACGAGGGCTACTGGCTGCCCAGCAAGTTCGGCTACGACAAACGCCGCGCTCACTTCTCCAGCCTGATCCTGACCGGCCAGCTCAATCGCGAGGACGCTCTCGCCAAGATCGCGATTCCGGCCTACGACGACGAGACGCTCGCCAACGATTTCGAGTACATCGCGACCAAGCTGGGCCTGACGGTCGCCGAACTGCAGGCCCTGCACCGCGGCCAACCCAAGACGTACAAGGACTACGCCAACGACATGGCGATTATTGAGGTCGGCACGCGGGTGCTGCGTGCTCTGGGCGTCCAGCGGGCCATCATCCGATGATCACCATCGTCAGCTACGGCGTCGGCAACATCGGCGCACTGGCCACCATGTACAAGCGGATGAGCATCCCAACGCGCTTCGCAACGACGGCCGCGGAGATCGAAGACGCGACCCATGTGATCCTGCCCGGCGTCGGCGGCTTCGACGATGCGATGAACCGCCTCAATGGCTCGGGCCTTCGCGAGCCGCTGGACGCGATGGTTGCCCGCGGCGGCGTGCCGGTGCTCGGCATTTGCGTTGGCATGCAGATGCTCGGCGAGTCCAGCGACGAGGGTCAATGCCGGGGGCTCGGCTGGGTGCCCGGCCAGGTCAGGCATTTCGACAGCGCCGGCAAGACCGCTGGCTTGCCACTGCCGCACATGGGCTGGAACGACGTGAGTCCGGTCGCCGGTGTGCCGCTATTCAAGGGGTTGGAGACCGACGCGCGCTTTTACTTTCTGCACTCCTATTGCTTTGAATGCAGCAACCCCGCCCATGTCGCCGCGCAGGCCGAGTACGGCTCGGCCTTCACCGCATCGGTGCGCAATGGCTGCATCTACGGCATGCAGGGTCACCCGGAGAAAAGCCATCACTGGGGCGCGATGCTGCTGAAGAATTTCGCAGAGCTGGAGTCGTCGCGATGCTGAGGCCGCGCATCACGCCCTGCCTGCTTGTGCATGAAGGCGGCCTCGTGAAGACCGTCGGGTTCAAGGATCCGAAGTACGTCGGCGACCCCATCAACGCGGTCAAGATCTTCAACGAGAAGGAGGCCGACGAGCTGGTCGTTCTCGACATTGACGCGACGCGCAATGGCGTGGAGCCAGACTACAAGCTGATCCAGGACCTGGCCGCCGAGTGCCGCATGCCGCTGGCCTATGGCGGCGGCGTTCGCACGCCGGAGCAGGCCAAGCGGATCATCGAACTCGGCGTCGAGAAGGTCTGCATCAGCAGCACTGCCGTCGAGGACCCCACCTGCATCCGCCGCATCGCCGATGCGGTCGGTGGTCAAAGCGTCGTCGTCGTGCTCGACGTGCGCAAGAAGACCGGCCTGTTTTCGAGCGGCTACGAACTCTGCACGCATAACGCCACCAAGGCGCACAAGCTCGACCCCATTGCCTTCGCACGCGAATGCCAGGCCCAGGGGGCCGGCGAGATCGTGCTCAATTCCGTTGACCGCGACGGCGTCATGAAGGGCTATGACCTCGACCTCGCCAAGCAGATGCGCGCCGCGCTGCGCATCCCGATGAGCGTGCTCGGCGGTGCAGGCTCGCTGGCCGATATCGAGGCACTGATCAAGGCCTGCGGCGTCATCGGTGCCGCGGCTGGCAGCCTCTTCGTCTTCAAGGGTCAGTACCGCGCCGTACTGATCAACTACCCGCAGCCGGCCCAGAAGGACGCCCTCTTCGCCGCTGCACTCCCCCGCTGACCATGTTCGACAACCAGACTTTGCTCATCACCGGCGGCACCGGCAGCTTCGGCAACGCCGTGCTGCGCCGCTTCCTGGACTCCGGCCTGCGCGAGATCCGCATCCTCAGCCGCGACGAGAAGAAGCAAGACGACATGCGCAAGAAGTACGCGCATCCCAAGCTGAAGTTCTATATCGGTGATGTGCGCGACCCGCGCGCGGTCGCTGGCGCGATGCGTGGTGTGGACTACTGCTTCCACGCGGCGGCGTTGAAGCAGGTGCCATCCTGCGAGTTCCATCCGATGGAGGCCGTTCGCACCAATGTGCTGGGCACCGAGAACGTGCTCGACGCCGCCATCACGGCCGGCGTGCAGCGCGTCATCTGCCTGTCCACCGACAAGGCGGTGTACCCGATCAACGCGATGGGCATCTCCAAGGCCATGATGGAGAAGGTCATGGTCGCAGCCTCGCGCAATCTGGAAGGCACCGGTACGGTCATCTGCGGTACGCGCTATGGCAATGTCATGGCCTCGCGCGGCTCGGTCATTCCACTGTTCGTCGAGCAAGTGCGGGCCGGCAAGCCGATCACGCTGACCGACCCCGCGATGACCCGCTTCATGATGACGCTGGACGACGCCGTCGAACTGGTGCTCTACGCCTTCGAGCACGGCCGCAATGGCGACATCTTTGTGCAGAAGGCGCCCGCCGCAACGATCCGCGTGCTGGCCGAGGCGGTGCTCGGCGTCATCGGCGCGGCTGACCACCCCATCCGTGAGATCGGCACCCGCCACGGCGAGAAGCTCTACGAGGCGCTACTGAGCCGCGAGGAGCGCGCCGGCGCCGAGGACTTGGGCGGCTACTACCGCATCCCGCCCGATGGCCGCGACCTGAACTACACGAAGTTTGTCGATCAGGGCGAGACACGCATCCAACATGCCGAGGACTACACCTCCCACAACACCGAGCGCCTCGACGTCGCCGGCATGACGGCGCTGCTGATAAAGCTCGACTTCATGCGCCGCCTTGCCGCAGGCGAGTCCAACGTGACGGCGGAGGACTGAGGCTGTGAAGATCGGTATCACCGGCGCTTCCGGCTTCGTCGGCCGCAACCTGCAATGGCGGCTGCGCGAAGCCGGCCATACCGACGTGCGGCTCATCTCGCATCGCGCCGACGACGCCCAGCTCATCGAGCAGCTGAGTGGCCTGGACTTCGTCTTTCACCTCGCCGGCGTCAACCGGCCCCAGGATCCGACCGAATTCGACGACGGCAATGCAGACTTCAGCCTGCGTCTCGTTGCGGTGCTCGGCAGCTTGCCCGGCTCACCGCCGATCGCGTTTGCCTCCTCCACACAGGCAACGCTCGACAACGTCTACGGCCGCAGCAAGCGCACCGCCGAAGACGCGCTGCTGCACTACCAGCGCCAGTGCCGCGTGCCGGTCTACATCTTCCGGCTGACCAATGTGTTCGGAAAATGGTGCCGGCCCAACTACAACTCGGTCGTCGCGACCTTCTGCCATAACATCGCCTGGGGCATGACGGTCACGATCAACGACCCCGCCGCACCGCTGCGGCTGGTCTACATCGATGACGTCATCGACCAGATGCTTGGCCTGCTCGGCTCGGCACCACCTGCGTCCGGTTTCGTGGAGGTGATGCCAACCTATGAAACCACCGTTGGCGAGTTGGCCGCGACATTGAACGGCTTCCGAGCAACCCGTGAGGGCCTGATGATCGACCGCGTCGGCACCGGCTTGACGCGCGCGCTATACGCCACATACGTCAGTTACCTGCCGCCCGAAGCGTTTTCCTATCAGGTGCCACGCCACGCCGACCCGCGCGGTGTCTTCGTTGAGATGCTGAAGACGCCCGACTGCGGCCAGTTCAGCTACTTCACGGCCGGCCCCGGCATCACGCGCGGCGAGCATTACCACCACACCAAGACCGAGAAGTTTCTCGTCATCAAGGGCACGGCGCATTTCGGCTTCCGCCATATCGACAGCGGCGAAACCCATGAACTCGTCACGTGCGGTGGCGAGGCGCAGGTTGTCGAGACCATTCCCGGCTGGACCCACAACATCACCAATGTCGGCGAGGACGAGCTCATCGTCATGCTCTGGGCCAACGAGATCTTCGACCGTGCACGCCCCGACACAACTGCCATGAAAGTCAAGCCATGAAGAAGCTCAAGGTGCTGACCGTCGTTGGCACCCGCCCCGAGATCATTCGCCTCTCGCGCGTCATGGCCGCGCTCGACGAACATTGCGACCACATCCTTGTTCACACGGGCCAGAACTACGACTATGAGCTCAACCAGGTCTTCTTCGACGATCTCGGCGTGCGCAAACCTGCGCACTTCCTGAACGCGGCCCAGGGCGGCGCGGCGCAGACTATCGGCAACATCATCGGCGGCATCGACACGGTACTGGAAGCCGAGCAGCCCGAGGCGATGCTCGTGCTCGGCGACACGAACAGCTGCCTGGCCGTCATCGCCGCAAAGCGCCGCAAGATCCCGATCTTCCACATGGAAGCTGGCAACCGCTGCTTCGACATGCGCGTGCCCGAGGAAACCAACCGCCGCATCGTCGACCACACGGCTGACATCAACCTCACCTACAGCACGATCGCCCGCGACTATCTGCTGCGCGAGGGACTGCCGCCCGACCAGATCATCAAGACCGGCAGTCCGATGTTCGAGGTGCTAAACCATTACCGCGACGGCATCGCGTCATCGGAGGTGCTGAGCCGTCTGAACCTGAACGAGGGACGCTATTTCGTTGTCAGTGCCCACCGCGAAGAGAACATCGAATCGCCACGCACTTTCGGCAAGCTCGTCGGCATTTTGAATGCTGTTGCAGCGGACCATAACCTGCCGGTCATCGTGTCCACCCACCCGCGGACACAGAAGCGCATCGATGCAGACGGCATCAAGTTCCATGCGCGCGTGATGCTCATGAAGCCGCTCGGTTTCCTGGACTATGTGCGGCTGCAATCCTCAGCCATGGCGGTACTTTCCGACAGCGGCACGATCAACGAGGAGTCGTCCATCCTCAACTTCCCGGCGCTGAACCTGCGCGAGGCGCACGAGCGCCCCGAAGGCATGGAGGAAGGCGCCGTCATGATGACCGGCCTGTCGGTCGAGCGCGTGCGCCAGGGCCTGGCAGTGCTGGCATCCCAGGCTCGCGGCGAACAGCGCAGCCTTCGCTTGGTGGTCGACTACAGCGTGCCCAACGTCTCGCAGAAGGTCGTGCGCATCATTCACAGCTACACCGACTATGTGAAACGCGTGGTCTGGCGCCAGTACGACTGAGGATGCGCGTCCTCGTCGTCAGCCAGTATTTCTGGCCCGAAGCCTTTCGCGTCAACGAAATCGTCTCCGAGCTGCGTGCGCGCGGCCATGAAGTCACCGTGCTGACCGGCCTACCCAACTACCCCGGCGGCCAGGTCTTCGACGAGTATGCGGCGGAACCGGCAGCGTTTACCCACTACCACGGCGCCGAGGTCATTCGCGTGCCGTTGCGACCTCGCGGCAAGGGCTCGATCCGGCTGCTGCTGAACTACTGGAGCTTCGTCTTCTGGGGCTGCCTGCTCGGACCGTGGAGGCTGCGCGGGCGAGCGTTCGACGCCATCTTCTGCTTCGAGACCTCACCTATCACGTCGGCCCTGCCAGCCGTGCTGCTGCGCCGCATCAAGCAGGCACCACTGCTGCTGTGGGTGCTGGATCTCTGGCCCGACACACTGTCGGCCGTGGGCATGGTGCGCTCGCCGCGCGCGCTTGGCTGGGTGGGGCGGCTGGTCGCCTTCATCTACAAGCGCTGCGACCTGATCCTGGGTCAGTCGCGCTCCTTCTTCGCACCGATCGAGCGCTGGTCCCAAGCCCCTGAGAAGACACGCTACTTCCCGCAGTGGGCCGAGGAGGCCTTCGATCGCGACCTGGCTGAAGTGGCGACCGCCGCCGAGCTGGCTCCGCATCACGGTGCGTTCAAGGTCATGTTTGCCGGCAATATCGGCGATGCGCAGGACTTTCCAGCCATCCTTGCTGCCGCCCAGAGGATGCGCGACCGCAAGGATGTCAACTGGCTGATCGTCGGTGACGGCCGGGCGGCCGAGTGGGTGCGGGCCGAGATCACGCGGCGCCGGCTGAGTGAGACCGTCTTCATGCTGGGCCGGCATCCACTTGAGCGCATGCCGGCCTTCTTCAAGGGTGCGGATGCGCTGCTCGTGTCGCTGAAGGCCGAGCCCATCTTCGCTATGACCATTCCTGGCAAGGTCTCCGCCTATCTGTCGGCTGGCAAGCCTCTTCTCGCGATGCTAGATGGCGAGGGTGCAACGGTGGTAAATGAAGCTGGCGCGGGGCTGACCTGCCCGGCCGGCGACAGCGTCGCATTGGCTGACCAGGTGCGCCGGCTGGCCAGCCTGCCCGAGCACGAGCGCCTGGCCATGGGGGTAAATGCGCAGGCGTACTGCCGCTCACAATTCCACCGCGACACGTTGATCGGCCAGCTCGAACAGTGGATGCAAGCAGCGCACGAGGGCTTTCGCACACGACGGCCATGACGAGGCTGCGAGTGCTCGTGCTCAACCCTTACTTCCTGCCGAGTAGCAAGGGAGGCGGCTCGGTGACGGCGGTGGTGAGTCTCGTGGCGCACCTGAAGAACGACTTCGAATTCGTGGTTGCCGCCAGCGCGCACGACCTGCACACCGCCGAGCCTTTTGCTGATACAGCCCGCCTGGATGCGCAGCAAAAGATCGGTATCAAGCTGCACCATCTGCCGCGCGGCCTTGCGGCGTTCAGGCACATGGACGAGCTACTGCGCCAGCCCTGGGACCTGATCTACCTGAACAGCATCCTTTCACCAGTATTCACGGCCCTGCCCCTGCTGCTGCGAAGGCTGAGACTACCCGATCTGCCTGTGCTGCTGGCACCTCGGGGTGAGCTCATGCGCGGCGCCTTGATGCAGCGTCGAACGAAGAAGCTGATCTACCTGCGGCTAATGCGCGGCCTGGGATTGTTCAGGAGGCTGCAGTTCCATGCCACCAGCGAAACAGAGCAACAGGCAGTGCGTGACTTCGGCTTCAGTCCTGTCCACCTTGTCGCTGACCTGCCGCCAAGGCTACGGGCATTGCCGCAACCCCACTGCCCTGCATCATCTGCGCCCTTGAAGATCGTCTTCCTCTCGCGCATCGAAGCCAAGAAGAACCTGCTGTTCGCGCTCGAGACCCTAGCCCAGGTCAAGGTACCCGTGGCCCTGGACATCGTGGGGCCTGTCGGCGATGCCGACTATTGGGCTGCCTGTCGCGACGCGATGGCGCGCTTGCCTGCCTGGGTACAGGCTCACTATCTCGGGCCGATCGACCCCGGGCAGGTTGTCGGGACCTTGGCGAAGTATGAGTTGTTTTTCCTCCCGACCCAGGCAGAGAACAACGGCTACGTGATTCATGAAGCGCTCCTGGCAGGCTGCTCGCTGCTTATCAGCGATCAGACACCGTGGCGGCAGCTTGCCGCTGCAGGCGTTGGCGTTGATCTGCCACTGCAGGTCCCGCAATTCGTACAAGCGGTGGATGCGTTCGCCGCCCTCCCCGCTGGCGACCGCCTTGCGCAGCGCCAACGCGCGCAGGCTTTCGGCGCAGCTCGGCTCGATGCTGAAGCTGACATCGCCGCGATGGGAGCTCTGCTAGCGCAGGCCGCGTCAGCGCATCGTTAGTGCCGGTCTTTGTTCAGCCTGCCCAGCAAGGGCTTTTCGATCAAGCGGTGCAGCGCGACGCCGGCCAGCACAGCTCCTGACAGCATCACGGGATAAAGCAACCAACCCCAGGTTTGGCCGCGAAGGCCAAGCCACATGGCGGCCTTGCATGCAGCGCTGATGACGGGGTAGTGCACCAAGTAGATGCAGTAGGACGAGTCGCCCAGCAGCTGCAGTGCCGGATGGCGACCGAACACGTGGCCGGCACGCTCCGCGCTGACAAGGCCAAGCACCAGCACGGCGGAGCCAAGCCCAAGCCAGAGCGTGGGCTTGTGCCCCATGGCGACGTCGTAGACACAGGCGCTGATGAATATCGCCGCACCGAGCAGGGCCACTGTCCGCCCGGGCAGGGTTGGTCGCCACTGATCCACGAGGGCGCTCAACGCACCGGCCAAAAAGAGCGCCAGATAGACGGTGCCGTAGGGCCAGCAGAGCAGCACGGCGGCGAGAGCGGCCAAGCCCAGGATCGGATGAAGAATCAGCGCACCGAACAGCCCATAGAAGACCACCTCCCACTGCAGCGACCAAGCCACCGAAACGACTGGCGCCGAATTAGCCGGTATCAGTAACAGCGCCCACACCAGGTCACCGGGAGACAGGTCGACGATGCGATAGGCCCCGGCGTACGCCACAAGGAAGACTATCCAGTAGATGGGGTAGACCCTGGCGAAGCGCTTCCAGATAAATCGCCCGAACTGCCTAGGCTGGTGGATGTCGCCGCGATGCGCCAAGCTGATGATGAACCCGCTCAGCACGAAGAAGAAGTCGACGCCGGCATGCCCGAACGGCACCAGGAACAAGTCCACGCCGAAGTAGTGCTTGATGGCCAGGCCGAGGTGAAAGCAAAGCACCATCAGTGCCGCAACGGCCCGGCCAGCCTGTAGGGACCGCAGCATCAGCCCGTCAACCGAACCCGTGCATTCTTGTCACCATCTCGTCCCAGTCGGGTGAGCAGTAGCCTGTGGCAGTCTTGAAACGACCCGCGTTCAAGGACCGGTCCAGAACCGGAATAGGCTCGGCGTTGATCACGTTGCGGCGCTCGTACACGCGAGCCACCATCTGCAGTAGGTCGTATTTACTGATGGCGGGTCCGGCCACATGGTAGATGCCGCGCAACCCGGGGTTGGGCAGCACAAACTCCTGAATGACGCGAGCCAGCTCGACCGTTGGTAGCGCCGAGAAGATGGCGTTGCTGAACCCTGACACCGGGCCGGATTGAGCAAGGAACCACCCCAGGAGGGCATGTGAGGTATGAAGCTCATGGCCGATGATGGATGTCCGAAGCGTGACCGCGTTGTCGTAGTCCACCTCGCCCATGAGCTTGCTGCGGCCGTAAAGGTCGGCAGCGTCAGGGGTGTCTGACTCGGCGTAGTTGCCGGCCGCGCCGGAAAACACGCAGTCCGTGCTGATATGGATCAGCCGTGCGCCGTGGTTCTGCGCAAGGCGGGTCAGGCGATGGGGGAGCAACGCATTGATCGGTATGGTCAGGGCGGGCGCATCTGCCCCGGCCAGCTGCTTGACAATACCGATGCAATTGATGATCGCGTCCGGACGTACGTCGGCCAACAGACGCCGCATCGCGGTCAGGTCGCCCGCATCCGCGCAAGGAATGAATGACGCGGACGGCGCGCGCGCCCTCAGGCCCTCAACCGTTTCGACGCGACGTACTGCGCCGATAACCGCATAGGACGGGTCTTGCGAGAACCAGCGCAGCACGGCGTTGCCCAGCATGCCATTGGCGCCAAGAACCAGGAGTCGTTTGGGGGAATGCGTCATGAGCACGATGCCTTCAAACCACCAGACAGCGCACAGCGGTCTCCCAGTCGAGCTTCATCTCGACCAGGCGAGCAGCGAGGCGGGGTGGCGCCTCGGCCACAGTAGCCAGACCATCGACAAACGGGCGACCGCCGGCGGCCGTCGGGCGCATTGCCCGAGCCAGGATGTAGCGAATACGCGCGCGTCTAAGCATTCTTCGCTCGCGAGCGACCGCTGCCTGCAATCCAAGCAGTGGCGTGCCCAGAATTTCCGAAGCCTCTGAAGTCGCCTGCGCAATCTCTGATCCGTACTCAGGGTGACGCAAGCTGCAGGTCGCGAGCAGGCGTACGAAATTGAACTCGATCAGCGTCGAAGGTGCCAGGTGCTTCAGGGTTTCGAGGGCGGCATGGGCCCAGACCGTTTCCACCGAAAAGAACTTGGGCACACCGGGACTCCAGCCAGCGGCGACAAAGCTGCTGGTCTGAGATTCGGCGCTGAGTTTGCCCTTGTGGGTATTCATCGCGCTGCGCCCGGAATTGCTGCCGCCGGAAGCGCCCGGAATTGACAAGGGGAAGTCGACAACGAGAAATGTCTCGGAACAGACCGCGAGCCCCACGGCGCCGGAAACGTCGGGGCTGGAACCATGGAAGTACTGCCCCGAACGATCGCGAACTCGCTCCATCAGGGTGCGGCGAACGACGCCGTGATATATCTTCGGCAGACCGTCCGTGCCTTGCGCGGCTTCCCGCAAAGCCAGGGCCAGCGAATCGGAAGCACGGCTGACCTTGCCGCCGCCCATCTGCTTGGCGAAATACAGCCGAGAGGCGTGCCGAGCGCCAAAATGCCGGGAGCGAAAGTCCGGCCAGACATAGTTAGCCACCACGTTTGGTGCGATGAGGTCGACCCGCTTTTGATGCGCCCACTGCGCCGCTTCAAGCAGCCCGCCGGCAATGGTGTCGTCGTCTCCGATCAGGCAGAGGAACTCGCCCTTACTGGCCCCGATGGCGGCATTGTGGTTGCCGGTCATGTCCAGCTTCTGCTCAGGCCTGAAATATTTCAGGCGCGGGTCGCGGCCCAGCGGATTTTGGGCGACCCAGCGCATCAGCTCGCCATCGGTACTCGTGTCGCTGACCACCAATTCGAGCCTCCGGTCCCCCTGGGTGAGCACCGACTCGATCGCGTGCATCGCGTAACGAGCACGATTGTGCGTGGGCATCACAACAGACAAGAGCGGCGGCATGAGGTTGTCAGAGCGGATCTAGGCGCGTCATTGTCTTTGATCGCTGCAGCAGGGCCTGCACGGCGCCGATCACGCAAATCGCGCTGACCAGCAACCAGGCGGATATCCGCAGCGTTGTGGTGGGGAGCAGCAGCCCTACGAAACCGAAGGGGGCCAGCATCAACAGCCTGATCGCCTTCCTGTCGAAAAGCCGACCGCCTCCCTCTAATGGCAGGCGCTGCGCCGCCACGACCAGCAATACGGCATCAAGCACCACACGCGCCAGCCAAACACAGGCGGCCGCCTCGATGCCCATTTGGGACGCGGCCCAGGCAAGTGCCACGATGAAGATTGGCAATTCGAGGAGATGCAGCTTTGCCGTCGTCGCGGCCCGCCCGGCGCTTTGCAAGGCGGTGTAGGGCAGCTGCGCCAGACCGGTCACGAACATGCCGAGCGAGAAGATCAGGAGACAACCTTGGGCCTCGGCCGCGAACCCGGCATCAAGCCAGAGCGACAGCAGTGGCCCGGCAAAGGTCGCCAGACCCAGGGTGATGGGCAGCAGGACCACACTTAACCCAAGCAAAGCCTGCCTGCAAAGGCGCGCAGCGTCCTGCTCCCGCTGCGCAATCTGCGCCGCCAGCGCCGGGAACAGCACTGCCGTCAGGGCGCCTGGCAGGATCCAGAGCTTCATCACCAGCTCCTGCGGCGTGGCGTAGTAGGCCAGTGTCGCCACCGGCACGAACAGGCCGACGATGAAGCGGTCCGCATAGCCCATCAGGGGCCCTAGCAGGTTGCTGACCAGCAGCCACTGGCTAGAGCGCAGCAGCGAACCGAGCAGGTCGCGCCGCCAACTGATTCGACCACGCAATTGCGGCAGCGCGTACCAAGTGGCCACGCCGTGGGCCAGGGCGCCGAGCAGCCTGCCGATGGTGAGCACTGCGGCGATCGCTGTCAGATCGGCCCCGTACAGATGAAGGACGATGACAGGCGCGACAAAGGTCCAGATACCCATGGGCACTCGAATGCCATTGACGAGCCCGAATGCGCCGCAGGCCTCCAGCATGCCGCGCAGGCCGGCCGTGCCTATCACCATTGGCAGGGCCAGGGCCAACCATTGCAGGCTGACCAGCGCCTCGCGGACATCGGGCAAATCGCGCAAGCCCCCAACGAGCCAGGGCGCCAGCAGGTAGAGCGCCAATCCGGCCGCCAGCCCGACGCCGCCCAACAGGATCAGCGCGGTGCCACACAGCGGCCCCACCAGCGCGTCCTCACCCTTCTCCAGCACGACGGCCAGGCGCAGCGTCAGCGCACGCGCCAGACCCAGATCGAACAAGCCGAAATAGCTCACCAGCGCCCAGATCAGCGTCAGCAATCCGAAACGCGCCGTGCCCAGCCCCGCGAGCAGGACCGGAATCGCAAACAGGGCCACCAGCAGCGGGGCGCCAAGACCGATCAGGTTTAGAAGGGAATGGCGAACGATTCTCAAGGGCGGCCTCAGGGCGCACGATTGTAGGTGGCGGGTCGCCAGCTACCCGCTCCGCGGGCGTCGCCTGATAACATGAAGATCCTGCTCAAGGCCCGGGCAACTTTCTCGATACAGCCATGTTTTTCTGCCGCCAAGTGCTCCTGGTTCTGCTGCTGCTGCTGGCAGGCACCGCACCGGCCTATGCCTATATCGACGGGGGCTCGGCCCACCTCATCATCCAGGGTTTGATTGCGGCGGCTGTCGGGCTCGTCTACTACATCCGCAACCCTCGCGAGATCTGGCGCGCCCTGAAGCGGCGTTGGAACCGGGACCGCTCCTGATGCGGGTCAGCTTCCGGGATCCCGACGGCAATGTCGAGGATGACGGGCAGCAGGTCTGGCGAAGGGTTCAAGCGCACGCCGCCGCGACGACCGCCGAACTGCTGGACAGCCCACTGTACGCCGACCTCGTCCGGGATGGCTTGCTGATCGGGGTTGAAGAACAGCATCCTCAAGCAGATGGCAGCTTGCTGCTTCGGCATCGCCGCGTCGAGATGCCCACCTATGCGTTCGAGTGGACACCGGCCATGCTGGCGGATGCCGCGCGCCTGACGCTGGAAATCCAGCGGCGCGCCTGGGCTGCGGGTTGGAACCTCAAGGACGCGGCCACCAGCAATGTGCTGTTCGAAGGCTGCAAGCCCGTCTTCTGCGACCTGCTGTCGCTGCAGCGCCGCCAACCGGCCGACCCACCGGGCTGGCTGGCCTACGGCCAGTTCGTGCGTCATTTCGTGCTGCCGCTGCTCGCCGTGGCCGAACTGGGTCGCACGCCGCGAGACATCTTTCTGGCCCACCGCGACGGCCTGCGCGCCGTCGAGATCGCTCCCTTCATCCCTTGGCACGCCCATTTGGGACTGGCGATGTGGCTACACGTGCGACTGCCCGCCCGATTGGAGCGCCGCCGCATTCGTAGCGACCAAAAGGCCGCTGGCGCGAGCAAGGCGGGCGGTGCTGACGGCACCCCCTGGCTGCTGGGCAATCTGGGCCGCTTCATCGACCGCCTCGAGTCACACGGCAGAAGCTTGAGCACCTGGAGCGAATACACCGGCAACCGCGATCACTATCAGGCCGTTGAGCTGACCGCCAAGCGCAAGGCAGTCGAGGCCTTGCTAAGCGAAGGCCGTTGTGGACGCGTGCTCGACATCGGCGCCAACAGCGGCGAGTTCTCGCTGATCGCGGCACGCGCGGGCAGCCAAGTGCTGGCCTTGGACGATGACGTCAACGCCCTGCATGATCTGCACATCCAGGCCCGGCGCCTGAACGTGCCTGTCCAGTGCCTGCATGCCAACTTCGCGCAACCCACGCCCGCCACGGGCTGGCGCCTGGCGGAGACGCTGGGCTTGCCACAGCGTTTCGCTGGAAGGTTCGATCTGGTGCTGGCGCTGGCCGTGATCCACCACCTGACCGTGACCGAGCGACTACCCACGACGCAGCTTTTTGAAGTCCTTGCCGACTGCTGCCGTGACACCCTGCTGCTGGAGTTTGTGCCGCGAGACGATCCACGCTTCATCGAGCTCGCAGGGCCGAACATGGACCTCTACCAGCATTGGGATGTCGCCTTCGTGCTGAGCTGTGCCGAACCTTGGTTCGAATTGCACGACCAGCAGCAGATCTCGGAACATCGCAAGCTGCTGCGCCTGCGCCGCCGCAGCGCGCACGCCCCATGAGCTTGAGCAAGGCGCAGTTCGGACCTGTTGGGCGCCAAGCGCTGCGCTACGCACTGCTGAGCTTCATCAGCCTGGGTGCGATCGGCGTGGGCGACGTGATCCTGCGCTACACCTACTCGCTCTATCTGTCTTTCGAACCAGGCAGCTTCCTGCGGGAGGGGCATCTGCTGCTGGTGGCGGTGGCGCTTTTCGGCGCTCTCGGCGGCTGGCTGGATCGTCCGGACCGCGCCCTCCATTCCAGCGCCCGAATGGCGCGTGCACTGCTGCTGACGCTGGTCTTCGTGGCACTGTTCCAGGTCTTCCGCCAATCGCTGGCCACCTCGCTGCCTTTGCCCGGCTGGGCCAAGGCTGGCGCCATGCTCGGTTGTGCCATCGCTGCAATCATCATCGCGTGGCGCATGCGTGCGGAGTCGGCGGCACGGCTGTGCAATGCGGCCTGCCTGGCCATGGTGACGCTGTTCGCGCTACAGCCTGGCATGCCGGGCTATCTGATGGGAACCTTCTCGCCGCAAGCGCGTGACAGCGTCAGCGCGGCTGCGGCGGGACCTGCCGCGCGTCGCACCGTTGTGATCGTGTTCGATGAATGGGACATGGAGATCTCCGAACGTGAAGGCCTCTTCCAACGCGAGGCGATGCAGGGATTTCTCAGGCAGTCGTTCTTTGCTCAAAACGCCCTGCCAGCAGGGCCCAACACGCTGGAGTCGATTCCGGGCATGCTGTTCGGCCGTCCCTTCGGTGAAATCGACCTCGGCGGCAAGGCCTCGCTGCGCAGCAAGAGCGGCGAGGTTTGGGGCCCGCAGACGCCGCAGCTTTTCAGCGACCTGAAGGCCCGCAACATCAGCCATGCGGTCGTCGGCTATTACCACGACTACTGCGCGCTGATCACCACCGCACGCACCTGCCATGCTGAACCCGTACAGTTCTTCCAGGGATGGAAGGCCCAGTTCGAGCGGGTGTTCAAGCGCAGCGGGCAATTCGACTTTCCCTATTCGGTGTTCCTGCAGCAGTGGCATGCGACCTACAACCGCCTGCACGATGAAGCCCTGAAAGCGGTGGAAGATCGCGCCAATGCGGTGATCTGGATCCATATCAATGTGCCTCATCCACCCAGCGCCATGGCACAACGCGCGCCGCGGGATCTGCGCCAGGACTACCGGGCCAACCTGGAGCTGACCGCCGAGTTGATCGAGGCAGTCCGCCAGCGGCTCGCCGCCCAGGGCGAAGAGTCGACACTCGTGCTGACGTCTGATCACTGGCTGCGCGAGCGCGAGCTGTGGTCCACCATGTACGAGCAGCAGCGCGGCCCAGGAAGCGGGCATGTTGGCAAGACGGCCGACCAGCGCGTGCCCCTGATCGTTTGGTTCAGCGGCAGCCGGCCTGCGATCCGCCACCAGTCGCCCATCAGCCTGCTGGCCGCGCGTAACCTGGTTCTTGGGCTGACGGAAGGGGGCCTTCGATCACCGCAGGACGTGGCGCGCTTCTTCGAGCAGCAACCAGCGCCCGTGCCGCCGCGCTCAGGCGGCGCCGGTATTCATTGAGGTGATTGCCATCATCACGGCCACCATCAGCATGCCAATGACAGCGCCGATAACGAGAATGGCAATCGGCTCGATCAGGGACATGGCCCGCTTCTGACGCTCACGGGCCGCCTCCGCCTGCATGCTGCCAAGCGAGGTCAGCATGGCATCCAGGCTGCCAGCCCGCTCGCCGACCTTGATCAGGTTCAGTCGCGTCGGAGGAATCCAGGCCGAATGGCGCAAGCTGTCGTACAGGGTTCGTCCATGTTCGAGTTCGCGCGTCGCAGAGGCAATGAGCAGCGAAAACTCGCGCAGTTGCAGCGCACCCCGTGACAGCTTGAGCGCGTCCAGCAGCGGCACACGGTTGCGCAGCATCGTGCCCATCAACAGCGCCCAACGTCCAACTTCGGCGTCCCGTAGCCACGGCCCGAGCACGGGCGCCGTAGCAGCCCGTTCGAGCAGCGCACGCCTGAAGCTGGGCCGCGCCAGCAGGGTCACCAGCAGAGCCGCCAAGATACCCATGCCCAGCCCGAGCTCCAGCACATGGGCCTTCATATAGACGGCCGTTTCGATCACCCACACCGAAAACTCGGGCATCTGACGACGCGCGCCCCGCAGCAGTGGCGCGAAGCGGGGGATGACACCGATGAAGATGATCAACACTGCCAGAAGGCCCGCCACCACCAGGATGGTCGGATAGACCATCGCGTTGCGCAGCTCCTGCCCCATGCGGCGCGACACGTCCAGCTGTTCAGCGCAATCATTGAGCGCGGTGGCCAGGTCGCCACTGGCCTCGCCAATACGCACCACCGTCATCAAGTGCTCGGCCAGGCAGAGCCCGCTGGCCTGCAAAGCATCGTGCAAGCTGCCGCCCTCACGGACGGTGCGGGAAGCACGCGCCATGACATTCCCCATGGCGCCACCCGTGTGCCCGCTTGCCAGCGACACCAATGCTTCGTCGAGGGATACGCCCGCGGCCAGCAAGGTCGAGAGTTCGCGCAGCATCACGACCTTGTCCGCCAACGTCAGGCGGCCGGGTACGCGACCGGCCTGCGGCATCACTGCCTCAGGCGGGGCGTCCAGGGCTTTCAGATCAAGGGGGGTGAGCCCCTGTCGCAGCAGCTCGCGCGCCGCCTGAGATGAATCCCTTGCTTCAAGCTGCCCGCTGACCATGTGGCCCGCAGCATCCTGCGCACGGTAGCTGAAGCTTTCCATCACCCGCCGTGCTCGCTGGCGGCGCGCAACACTTCGTCCAAGGTGGACAGTCCACGTGCACTTTTGATCAGTCCATCATCCACCATGGAGCGTCGCCCATCGGCCTGAGCGATGGAAAGCAAGCGCTCGGAACTGCCGCCCTGTGCGATCTCGTGCTGCATCGCTGCGCCGACCGTCACCAGTTCATAAATTCCAAGGCGACCGCGATACCCCGTTCCGCCGCAGATTTCGCAGCCACCTGCTGCTCGCCATTCAGGCGGCTCTGCAGGCACATCGTGAAGCGCTGGCAGGCGTTCCTTGAGCACCTGCCAACGCTGCTGGAGGCTCGCCGAATCCCCACCGGGCTTGGCGCAAACGGCGCAGAGGCGGCGGATCAGGCGCTGGGCCATTACGGCCCGCAGGGCCGCAGCGACCAAATAGGGTTCGATGCCCATGTCGACAAGCCGGTTCACGGCCGACAGCGCGTCGTTGGTGTGAACGGTTGCAAGTACGAGGTGACCGGTCAATGCGGCCTGGATGGCGATCTCGGCAGTCTCGCGGTCCCGAATCTCACCGACCATGATGACGTCCGGATCATGTCGAAGGATAGAGCGTAGGGCCCTCGCAAAGGTGTAGCCGATATCTGCCTGCGTCTGGATCTGAACGACGCCCGGAAGCCGGAGCTCGACCGGATCCTCGACCGTGATGAGCTTACGCACACCGTCGTTGATGTGAGCCAGGGCGCTGTACAGCGTGGTGCTCTTACCCGAACCGGTCGGGCCGGTCACAAGCACCAGGCCGTTGGGCCAACCCAGCCACTGCTCGAACAGGGCGCGGTGATCGGACTCCATGCCGATGCGATGCATGCCGATATCGCCGCGCTCCTTGGGCAGCAGGCGCAGTACCAGCGACTCCCCATGCACCGCGGGGATCGCGGATATCCGGATATCGACCTCGCGGCCAGCCACGCGCGTAGAGATGCGGCCATCCTGAGGCAGCCGCCTCTCGGCGATATCCAGGCCCCCAATGAGTTTGATTCGCGACGCGATGGCAGGGTAGCGGTCCATGCCCAGACTGCTGCGCGTATGCAACACACCGTCAACGCGGAAGCGCAGCGTGCATTCGCGCTCGCCCGGTTCGATGTGGATATCCGAGGCGCGCGCCTCGAGTGCCTGTGCAAGCGTGTTGTTGACGAAAGCGACGACTGGCGCGTCTTCGGCCAATTCCCGCAGGCTTCGCGCGTCCGCGCCGAGGCTCTGTGGTGATGTGCGCAGCCGCTGAGCCCACATCTCCGCATCGGCGGGCAGCAGCAGGTGCCAGCGCAGCGCACTCACGTGCGGTTCGCCGGCCAGCGCTTCAGCTACATCCACATCGAGCGGATCAGCGCTTGCCACGCACAGACCTTCGTCGTCGCGCCAAAGGAGCACATGGCGGTCCAGCCACCAAGCCGCAGGCGTGCTCAACTTGGCCATGGCTGAACGCATCGCGTCTTCGTCCAGCGTGCTGGCCATCAACAGCGGGTAGCCCAGTTGCTCGGCCAAGGCAGCGTAGAGCACTTGCATGGACACCGCGCCGAGACGGACCAAGATCTCGCCGAGCCGCCCACCCTTGCTGGTCTGCACCAGCAGCGCGTTCTCGACTTCGGGCGCCTTGACCGTGCCCCGCTCGATCAGCAGTTCGCCAATCAGCTTCAATGAGCTCACGAACCAGCCTTCCCAGCCGGTGGCTTGGCGATCAAATCGAGCAGCGGGCGGTTGGGTGCAACAGACCCGTCGGGCTTGGTCACCGTGTCAGCCCAACCACCCAGTTGCTTGCGGAAGGCGGCGGTCATGGCCTCGGCTTCGCTGCTGTCGTTGAGGATGTAAGGCGTGATCAGGATCACCAGCTCACGGCGATTGCCGCCGCTGGTGCGGGTGCTGAACAGGTTGCCGATCAGCGGAATGTCCTTCAGGAACGGCACACCGGCGTTGCCTTGGGTGGTGTCGTTAGAGATCAGACCGCCCATCATCACGGTGGCGCCATTGCGCAAGGTCATCTTCGTTGAAAGCTTGCGCGTGCTGAAGGTCGGCGAGGTGTTGACCCCGGTGTTGGTCGCAGCCGCGGCGCTGACTTCCTGCTCCACCTCGATGTCGACCTGGTCGCCCGAATGGATGACCGGCTTGACGCGCAGGATCACGCCCGTGCTGCGGTATTGGACCGTCTGCAATATGCCGGCCTGGGTAGGCGTCGTGATCGTCCCGGTCGTCGTCTGCTGGCTCGTGATGATGGGCACTTCCTGGCCTACTTGAATCGTCGCCTGCTCACCGTTGCGAGCCTGCACACGAGGGCTTGAAAGGATGGTTGCCTGGTTGGTGGACGCCAGCGCGTTCAGAGCCGCCTTCACGCTGCCTGCGGCGTTCAACAGGCGGAAAGTGAAACCGGAGCTGCCAATGCCGGTGCCGCCCTGCGTGCCGTAGCGGCCAATGTTGCCGTTGCCGTAGTCATGGCTGGCCAGCCATTCGATCCCAAGCTGACTGCTGTCGATGGTCGACAACTCCGCGACGGTCACTTCGATGAGCGCGGCCTTGGCCGGACGATCCAACATCTGCAGCAGCGAGCTGATCTGCGAATACTCGTCGGGCTCAGCCTGGAAGATCAGCATGTTGCTGGACTGGTCCACCACAACCGATGTCAATCGCGCAGTGGCGCTGCCGGACGAGGTGGCGCTGCCTTGAGCCGGTGTCGCGCTGACCCGCCCACGACTGCCGCTGAGCAGTTGATCCAGTGTCTTGGCCAAATCCCCGGCATCCTTGTGTCGGACCTGGTAGGTGAAGAAGTTCTTGCCGACTCCGCGCTCACTGGGCTTGTCCAGCGTGCGAGCCCACTGCTCTACGTGCTTGAGCACTTCGTCGCTGACCGCAAAGACATAGACCGAATTCACCGCACTCACCGGCAGCAGCGTCACGGGGTAGCGAACACCCTGCAACGGCCCCAGCGGCGCCACCGCATAGCCTTGCGCGGTCAGAACCTCGACAAGGCGCTTGGCCAGATCGTCGACGGAGAGGTAGGCCGGCGTCAGGGCGACGCTGCGGCGCCCGCTCATCAACGGCTGATCCAGAACGCGGATTGCCTCGAGCGCCGCTTGCATGTTGTCCGGCGTGCCATTGAGCAGGAGCGCATTTCGCGTGACGTCCTCCTGGATGGTCACGCGGTTGGCAAAGAGCGTCTTCAGCCACATGGCGACCTCGTTTTGCCGGACCGACTTCATTTCCACGAGCTGGTAGATAGGCCGCAACGGCAGAGGTGTGTCTGGCAAAGCCTCGCTGCGACGGATCTCGGGCAGATTGCCGAGTTGGGCGTTGTCCGGCAGCACACGCACCAGGCCGCCAACGTCGACAACGGCCACTTGGTAGCTCTTCAAGAGCAGCATGATCGCCGTCTCAAGCTGCGCAGCACTTTGAGAAGCAGGTGCACGAAACGTCACCAGATCCTTGCGGGCAACCACCGCCGGATCAATGTTGACATTGCGCTTGAGCATTTCGGTGTAGACGATTTGCACGAAGTTCGGCAGCGGCACCTGCTGGAGGTTGATTGCGCCGACCTCATCAGCTTGCCGGCTTTCGATGTCGGTGCTGACCTTGGCATCTGCGGCGCTGCGCTTGGTTGCGTAGTTGCTCGAAGTCAGTGCGGGCGGCGTCGGCAGATTGTTGACTCGCATGCCCGGTGTCGGAGTCTCGGCAGTTCCGAAAGGCGAGGAGGCAGCAGCTTCGGGGCTGGAGGTCGCCAGTGGCGGCGGGACGATAGGCTCCATCGGCGCGCAACCTGAAAGGGTCACACCCAAGGTCAAGAAGGCGCACCTCCAGAAAGCCGATGCCGGCATGGCTCTCAGGTATTCATTCACGATTTTCAACTCCAAAGGTCTCGCGCTTCTTTCCAAGACGGACGCGAACCTGATTGCCGTCCACTAACTCAATGACATGTCCACTGGGCAGCTTTTCGCCGACCTTCAAGCGCTCGGCTGGCTTGCGATCGGCGTCGTACAGAATCAGCACGCCGCCTTGCTTCCCTCGGCCATAGACGCCTGCGAGGCGCCAGCGAGGCGCTTCTTCCTGCGCATCGGCGGCACTTGCCGCCTTGGCCGCTCCCCATTGCGGCGAAGTTGCGACGATGGCAGCCCTGGTCGTCGAACCTTCGGCCTTCGGCAAAGGTGGAAGGTGCCAAGCGTCGCGGCGCGGCTGCACGAGGACCGCAGGCTTCTCAGCTGTTGTCGCCCCACCGAACCAGCCGAGCAGCGCGACGACCACCGTAAGCAGCAGTTTGTTCCGCAAGGTCATCATCTCAGGACGCCTTCGCCTCGCGATACAGAACGCGGACTTCAAGTTCGGCCCGAGGTGGAGCAGCCTGGGGGCGCAGGCGCAGCGAGTCAACGATCATCAACTGCGGCGACTGACTGATCTCGGACAGGAAGCCCGTCAGAGCCACGCGATTGCTCATGTCGACATTCAGGCGGACGCGCAAGGGGCGGGCGCCACCGCCCGTCGGCTTGCCGTCCCCGGCGGCGATGCTCAGTTCGCGAATCGTCACGCCCGCCTTGGCCGCCATTTCGCGCAATCGGTCCTGGAGCGCGGCCTCGGCCTGGCCCTGACTGGCGGCGGTCCAAAGCAGCGCTCGTGCGCTTTCAAGCTGCAGGCGCGCATCCTGTGCACGCTGTGGCCAGCCTGATTCGGACCGCAAAGAACTCAGCCTCTGCACCTGCGCTTGTGCTTCATCGCTTTGCACACGCCATGCCGCTGCCTGATCCTGCGCTAGCAACGAAAGCCAGATCCAGAGCGTTGCAAGGATCAACCGACCGCCCCACCGCAGACGCGCATTGCCTACCCACTCGCGGAGCGCCTGAAGCCAGGCTTCGCCCAACTTGGCTTGCAGGTTCTTTGCTATGTCGACGTTCACGGCTTCGTCCCCGCATTGCCGGGCGGTCCAGGCGGCAAACCTTCCTCGCTCAGGCGCTGCAACCCAGCATCGGCATTGCTACGTTGAGGCGGCGACACGGCAGACAGCTTCATCTGCAGGTCCAAGCCGCCGCGAGGTTGCCCATCCCGTGCCTCGGAGACTTGAGTAAACCACCCCCCCGCCTCCAGTCCCGCAATGACCTTGCTGCGCGATACGTCAGCGGGCAGGTCGACCAGGACACGCACTTCCATGCCTTGGATGTCCGCTTCACGGACCAGACCCGTGCTGGGCAGCAGTCGAAGCAACTCCTCGAGCACTTCGAGAGGGCGCGGCGCCTGCAAATGCGCGATCAGTGCTGCACCCTCGTCTGCCGCGGCCAAGGCCTTGTCGCGTGCAGCCAGCACAGGGGCAACGCCGACTTTGATCTCGGCGAGCGCTACCTGCGCCTGCCGACGTGAGTCGAAGCTCTCCCAAAGCGCTCGCGCTGACATCGCGCCGAAGCCGATCAGCACCAGGGCCAAGATACCGGCCAGCCATTGCTCGCTGCCTTGCCCGCCCCGGCCGAGCTGATCGGCCGGAACAGGCAAGCGTCCAGGTTTTTGCCATGCGGGCGACTCGATCTCCGGGGCGGTACCGTCCGCCGCACCGGGCCAACCGGCCTGCCGTAAGAACAACGACCATTCTTGCGAGGACGGTCGAGTCGCCCACCACCGGGTGGTCCGCAAAATGCCTGCCTTCCAGGCCTGCCCCTCGAATCCGTCGAGCGCTCGCAACAGCCGCACCCCATGCGAGAACGGCTCTCGCGCCAGCGTTTCGGGCAACCAGACCGGACTCTTCACGCCGACCTGCTCAAGGCGCAGTCTCTCGATGGCAAATGCCTGCGCAACAGGCCCCTGCCAGCTGACCAGGTAGTGCGCATCCGGCAGCGGCTCCCAAGCGGCGATCTGCGCACGCAACGCCCCAAGTCGGTCCGCTTCGGGGAGCGCCGAAAGATCGAACGCGCGGTGACGGGCCACTGCGCGCGAGATCAAGGTGAGCCCTCGCGCTTGCGAGCCCTGCGCGCCCAACTCCAGCCGGTCACAAAGAAGGCGGGGCAGACGGAGCGGGTCGAGCGAGGTCTTTGCTCGCGTCAGGAAACTTGGCGGCTTGATGGGCATCAGGAGCGGCGAATCGATCCGACCGGCGGATTTCTTGAATCAGCCAGGGCGCATAGGCCCCTGTCGGCAGAATCGACAGAGTGTATTCGACCGCCATCGGCAGCCCCGGGGCCCACAACTGCATGCGCACTTCGTTGCTGGCGTGGAAGAGCACACTGTCATCTAGCGAAAAAGCGATGCCCGTCGCAGCAATCGCGGCCGTCGCATCAACAAAGGGTGACGTCTTTCTCAATCGGTCAAAGAGAATCCATTGATCGGGCGACACCTTTGGCCAAAGGGTGCGAAGCAATTCCAATGGCGCGGTATTTGGATTGAACAAATCATTTCTTGTTAGGCTTGTCCACGGCAGTATTTGCTGACGCAACGGAGCATTTGCGGCCCAAACTGGCATCAATGCGGTTTCATCGACGGAAAGTATCCAGTCGTTCCGCGGCATCGCGAGGCCGGCCGAGGCGTAGTCGCGCGTCTCGGCACCGTTGAGGCGCTTTAACGAGTCGGTGTCGGTGTAGTCGAGCAGTACGTCAATCATCGCGCTCGCTTGATCTAGGGAAGCACCCGCGCCTATCAGTGCTGAAAGCCACCGCTGGCGTTGAGGCACATTCAAAGAAAGCAGCCCGCGGGCGTCCTGTACTCGGATCCAGGCGCCGTTGCGCATCTCGTAGCTTCGGTTGTCTAGCACCAGCGGCTGCTCATCAGCAAAACCTGACGACGCGAGACCGATTGGCCGCGTGCTCAGCCAGAACAAGGCGCGGGCCTTCCCACTTTCGACCAGCAGTCGGGCCTGCGCCAGGTTTTGCATCGCCAAGGCCTGTTCTCGCAGCGCATCCAAGCGCAACGCGAACCGCGCGGCAACAAAAGCCACCAGCGCAAGAGACGCGACAACGAAGATGAGGACGTAACCGCCCTGGCGAACGGAGGCTCCCGAGGCTCTCATCAAGGAAGCTTCTCTATCTCAACCCGCTTGCCCAAGCTCTGCGCCGACGCTTGCATGGCTGCGACAACGAGCGCAGAGTCAGCGGCACAGTGCACTGCAATAGCTTTCGGTAGAAGCGGTGTATTGGGGAGCTGAGACGACGACCATTCACGCATCCACGCGCCACTCTGGTCCATATAGCTGAAGTGCCCCGTATCTCCGCTCCAGCGAGCCAGGACGGCGGTCTGTACGCGCTTTTCCGCCGAGCCCACCTCCATGACGAGCTCCGTCTGATTGGTGGACGCGTTATAGGTCATCACGAGGGCGAACGGCATCGGCCCAGCCGGCTCGACCAGCGGCAAAAGGCTACTGACGCCCTGCAGCCTGCGAGGGCCGCCTCGCGCTTCGTCGGGCGTGCCTGGTATGCCAGCCCGCAAACCTTCGAGGGACTGCTGCAGCCAGAGTTCATGCAGACTCTCCATCCGAGCCTCCAACTGCCCGGTGCCCAGCCGCCGTTCGATCTGCCCTAACTGAAAGAGTCCTTCGGACATTAGCGTTGCCACCATGGTCGCGATGACCAAGGTGATCAGCATCTCCAGGAGCGTCAATCCACGCTGCCCCCAACATTCGGTCACGGCATGTCTTCCCGTCGCCTCGGCTGAACAGCCAGCGCGTTCAGCCCGGGCTGCTCGATACTGAATTCGACACGCGTGGCCGTCGACTCCTCCGTGCCCACGACATCAAGCCGGTACAAACCGACCTCCCAGATCGGGCTCTTGCTTCCGGCGAACGGCAGGCTGTAGCGCATTGGTTCGATGAGTTCCGATGTCCAACGAATGCGCACCGCACCAACACGCCTCTCACCCTTGGGCTCAACAAACGGGTTGATGTTGGTCACCAGTCCCACTGCCTTCAGTTGTAGCGCTGCGCGGGCCTGCGCGTCCTCAATACGCCTGACGTCCCCCAGGCTTTGGCCAATCCAGGCGAACAAGGCCAACCCGGCGCTGGCGAGGATGACCAGTGCGACGATCGCCTCCAGCAGACCGAAGCCGCGTCCGTGCGATTTCATACCCGGCGGCTTCAGTCCTGCACGTCGCCAGTGACCGCCATGACGCGCCAGACTTCCGGCGGTGCACCAGGCCTGCCGAATCGAATCTCAGTTGGGCTTGCAGCGCCCGTAGGTCCATAGCGCAATGGCGTTGATAGATGAATCACCACGTCGGCGGGAATCTCCGGTACGAGTGCTCTCACCGAAGGCGCGTCCAGCTGCAAGGCCCGTCCTTCATGGAAAGCCCGCAGGGGCAGACCCAGCAACTGTGCGCGCAGGTCGCCCTGCCATGCACGCTGCCGGGCGGCGTCCAGCCACCGCGCCCCCGCAGGCGCGACGAGCCCGGCAGCCAGGGCTAGCAAGACAAGGACTACAAGAATCTCCAGCAAGGTAAAGCCGCGAAACGCGTGCGCCTCACTGGGCTGGAGACGGTTGCTCACTGTACAGCCGGAAGCACGCCCACGTCAGCTGCGTCACCCGTACCGCCGCGCTTGCTGTCGCCGCCGAGCGAAAACAACGCAAAGGGCTGACCGTCAGTGCCGGGAAGGGCATATTGATAAGGCTGGCCCCAAGGATCCTCGGGTAGCGCTCCGTCAAGATACGGCCCGCGCCAGCGGCTGGCCAACGTCGGCTCGGCCGGAGGCTTCGTTAGCAACGCAAGCCCCTCTTCGGGCAGCGGATACCGCCCGATGTCGAGACGCAGGCTTTCCACTGCACCCCGGAGCATCTTGGCCTGCGTAATCGCCGCAGTGACCTTCGATTGATCGACCTTGCTGAACAAGCGAGGCCCAACCAGCCCGGCCAGCAAGCCAATAATCACAAGCACAACGAGCATCTCAAGCAGGGTGAAGCCGGCGGATACGGCCAGTCGTTGAAGTAGCCCACCCTTGAACATTCGGGTCATCTGGAAATCCATGAACGCTGAAGCGGTCGAATTTTAGTTGGGGACTTTCAAAGCGAACCTGCGGTGCACAAACAAAAAGGGCGCCCGAAGGCGCCCTTGACCACTGTCAAATGATCAGTTTGTGCCCGGACGCAGCAGCGGGTAGGACGAAGTGTCAGTCACAACGCCGGTCGTCGGATCATAAGTGTACGAGTTGTACACGCCCGAAATCTTGTTGTTCGGGGCAGCGATGATGAACTTGAGGGCGAAGCGAGTCTTCGCGGCGCTCAACGACGGGCAGACCGTCTTTGCGTCGATGAACAACTGCTTGCCAGCCTTGAGCATAAAGTCGGTGGTGCCGGCGGTGCACGTCACACCGTCTTCGGTGATTGCCGAAGCCACCACAGAAGCATCGGCCGAGTGCTGGCTCGTCAACACGGCACGGTTGCCATTAGTAGTCGGGCCGTAAATCGACGCAAACGGGGCTTGCAGTTCCGTACCGTCGCGGTCGATGGTACCGATCGTGGCAGCAGCGATGTCGGCAGTGGTCGCAGCTGTTGCAGCGGTCACGTCAAGCATTGCAGTCACCGACTGGGCCGTAACTGCGGTGTTACCGGTCACGACATAGCACAGGGCACGCGTTGTGTCAGCCTGGCCAGTCACGGGCAACGTGAACGATGCCGTTGTCTTGCCAGCATTCAGAGTCTGGGCGGTGAAATTGGTCGCGCAGTCGTCAGTAGACGTGCTCAACGAGCCAGCAGCGCCGAAATCGCCGACGAACGTGACCTTGGTAGTTGCCTGGACCAAATCTTCAAGCTGCACTTGCGTGCCGGCCGTGTTCAACACACCAGTCACCACACCATAGGTGAACGAACCGATACGGGCGGTCAGGACGTCAGCGGTCGCGGGGGTCGCGCCGGTGGTGGTGCCAGCGGTGAACTTCTTGAACGACTGCTCAACGGACGCCGTCGTGTTATTGGTCGTCAGCGTGAACTTGATACCCGTCGCAAACTTCAACAGGTCGCCAAAGTTCCTGTACAACCAGGTCGAGGTGGCGTTAGCCACTGCAGCCACGGCAGTCTCGTACAACGAATACGTCGCGACGACGTTCGCAGCATTGCCGTTAGTCACATGGAGCGCGGGCAACGTGATCGTCACAGCATCGCTTTGAGCATGGCCTGCGGGGGCTGCAGTGACCTGGTAAATCACGTAACCGTCGCCAATTGCACCGCCCTGGACGACGATGCTGTTCGCAAACGCAAGCGTGCCGTTGACTACGTCGCCACCTGCTGCTGCAGCTGCCAGCTTAGCGCCGCCGAGGTCAACACGAATATAGCGGTCTTGACCACCACTGACGCCAAAGCCCAGCTTGGTCGTGATGGTCTGGCCGGCAGCGATTGCGACACCGGGAGCCACCGAGCTGTAGTTCAACTCCTTGGCAAACGTACCGGTCGTCACGGCCGTGTCAAGGTTGACCGAGGCAAACGCTCCGCCGCCAACCAGCGCACCGATCGCCAGAGCGGTCGCCTTAAACACAAATTTTTTCATTCGGTGAACTCCACAAGGGTTATGGAAAGAGATCGATGATTCGCGAATCACACGCGTTTACAACACGCCGCGGCATTCTAGACCCCGTTTTCAAGCGGTTGTCAATCAAACGCCCCATCTCGGGGAAAACACGTGATCTTACGAGAGCCTGCGGCCGGTCAGCTTTAGCCGTACAGCAGTCAAACGATGGTAGCGGTTGCGTTTCATATCGACCACGTCGTCGCAAAGTCTTTCGTTGCCAGAGCGAGACATTCAACACGTAAACGTCCTACGCGCTGGGCCTGAGCCAACGAAGCGCCGGGCTAAACAGCCCTGGATGAGCTGGCTGAGCCGGCTGTGTACTCCACACCGAGCAAGGACCAAAGAACTCGCCTGATTTCGCCGTCCCTCTGTGGTGAATTTTCACCTTGCAAATTTCGCAACCAGTCAGCGACTAGCGCATGGCGTGACCCATCGTCTAGCCGCGCGATGAGCAGCCGCTCCACAGAGGTAGGAATCACTGCGTCGGCATCGGCGAGAAGCTCTTCATGGAGTTTTTCCCCAGGGCGCAGGCCAACATAGCTTAGTTGGATGTCATTCTCATCATGGCCTGACATTCTTATCAGGTCCTTGGCCAGATCGGAAATGCGCACGGGTTCGCCCATGTCGAGAACGAAGACTTGCCCACCTTCGCCCAGCGCCGCAGCCTGAACGACCAGCCGCGCGGCCTCAGGGATGGTCATGAAATAACGCGTGATGTCTGGGTGCGTGACCGTGACCGGACCGCCCCGGGCGATCTGCTCCTTAAATTTTGGAATTACGCTCCCGCTGGAACCAAGCACGTTGCCGAAACGCACGGCCATGAACCGCGTGGCGTGCCCCTGCGCTGCCATGTGGCTGATGACCAGTTCGGCAGCGCGTTTGGTGGCACCCATAACATTGGTCGGATTGACGGCCTTGTCGGTGCTGATCAGTACGAACCGCTCTGCACAAGCCTGGGCAGCGGCGACGCAGACGTTGTAGGTACCCAACACGTTGTTGCGAAGGCAGGCCGCCGCGTTGCCCACCTCCATCAGTGGCACGTGTTTGTAGGCGGCAGCGTGGAAGACCACCTGGGGGCTATGTGCGCCGAAGGTTGCGTGCAGGTGGTTCAGATCCTTCACGTCGCCGATCAGGCGCACCAGGGACAGTTGGGGGAAGTGTTCGCTCAATTCCTGTTCGATTTGGTAGAGCGCGATTTCGCTTAGCTCGTACAACACGAGTTGCTGAGGTCCATAGCGAGCCACCTGCCGACAAAGCTCGCTACCGATGCTGCCGCCCGCCCCCGTGACCAGCACGACCTTGCCGCTGAGCGCCTCACTAATGCCAGCCTCGTCTAACTGCACCGGGGGACGGCCGAGCAAGTCCTCCGGCTCGACGTCGCGCACCTCGTTAACCCGCCGGCCAGCCAGCAATTCGCTGCTGCTGGGCACGGTCAGCACCGGCAGGCCGATAGCGCCGGCCAGGTCGAATGCGCGGCGGCGCTGCTGGACCGTGGAGGCGGGCATGGCCACGATCAGGTGGGTGACACCATGCAACTCGGCGAGCCGCCCCAGCTGCGCCAGCTCGCCCAGCACCGGCAGCCCCGCCACTCGCCCGCCGTGCTTGGCCGGGTCGTCGTCCAGAAAACCGACCACGACCCAGCCCTGGCTGTGCTGGATGCCCGCCACCAGCAGCCTACCCGCGTCGCCGGCGCCCATCACCAGTGCGCGCCGTTGTTGCTGCGCAGTGCCGCTGATCTGCCCGCGCATGTGCTCGTAGAGCATGCGGTACACCATGCGCATCATGGCCATCAGCATCAACGTGAACAGGGGATGCAGCGCGAGCACGGCGCGAGGGATTTCGCGCAAATGTCCCATAAGCACCGCCGTCGCTGCGATCAGGCCGGCCAGCAGGCATGCCACGGCCAGACGCTTGACCTCGCCGAAGCCGGAGAAACGCCACATGCCCTTGGGCACGCGCAGCACCCCCAGCACCAACGCGTAGATCGCAAGCAGGCCGAGCAGCACCCAGGCGTCGTAGCCCGGGCGCGCAGTGAACCAGCGCTCAAAGCCGAGGCGGAACAGGTAGGTCGCCTGCCAGCCGATGGCGACAATGAGGACATCCAGCAACAAGGCCAACGCCTCGCGATGCGGGCGCAGTCGCATGAGCAGGGTCTCGAGCAGTTGCCAAGTCATCGGAAGTGGATTGTCAGCGGTGCGCTAGGCGGGCCAGCGTCGCGACGATCAGGCGCAGGTCGGTCGCCAAGTTGGCGGTCGCCGTGTAATCGGCGGAGATCCGCAGCTTGGCAGGCAGCACGACCTCGCAATATTCGCGCTCGGGGTCGGCGGCCTTGGCCAGCAACTCGGCCTCGTGGCTGAAAGCCAGCGACGCCGGGTCGGTGATGCCCGGGCGTACAGACAGCACGCGCTCGCGCAGGTCGGCCGGATAGAGCGCCACATACTGCGGCAGCTCCGGCCTCGGGCCCACGAGGCTCATGGCGCCGCGCAGCACGTCCCAGAGCTGCGGCAGCTCGTCGAGCTTGGTCTGGCGCAGCCAGTGCCCCGAACGCGTGATGCGCGGGTCGGCCCCGACCGTGATGACCGGCCCGGGCTCGACGCGCATGGTGCGGAACTTGTGGATGGTGAAGGGCTGGCCGAAGCGGCCCACACGCAGCTGGCGGAACAGCGCCGGGCCGGGCGAGTCCAGCTTGACCCAGAGGGCGGCCAGGACCAGCAGCGGACCGAGGACCAGCAGCCCCAGGCCCGAGCAGATCACGTCGAAAAGGCGTTTGCCCACCTCATTCAAGCCAGCAGCCCGCGCACCGCAGCAATGACACGGTCCACATCCGCATCGCCCATCGCCGTGTACAGCGGCAGGCTGACCATGCGCTCGTAGGCCTTTTGCGAATGCAGGAACTGCGACGGCGTCAGGCCGTAGCGGTCGCGCCAGTAGGGATGCAAATGCAGCGGCACGTAATGCACGCTGCAGCCGATGCCGGCGGCGTACATCCCTTCGATGAAGGCGTCGCGCGTGATGCCGGCATCGTCGGCCAGGCGCACGACGTAGAGATGCCAGGCATGCGTGTCGCCCGCGGGCGCGCTCGGCGGCAGGATCAGCGGCAGGTCGGCGAAGGCCTCGTTGAACCGCGCGGCGATCTGCTCGCGGCGGACCTGGAAGCCCGGCAGGCGCTTGAGCTGGTGCAGACCAAGCGCCGCGGCGATGTCGGTCAGGTTGTACTTGAAGCCGGGCGCGACGATCTCGTAGTACCAGCTCGGCACCTTGGCCGTGAAGCGGTCGAAGGCGTCGCGGCTCATGCCGTGCAGGCGCATGACGCGCGCGCGCTTGGCCAGCTCGGCGTTGCGCGTGACCAGCATGCCGCCCTCGCCCGTCGTCATGGTCTTGTTGGCGTAGAAGCTGAAGACGGTGGCGTCGCTGCCCAGCGTGCCGATCAGTTCCTTCTCTAGCGTCGTGGGCAGGGCATGGGCGGCGTCTTCAATGACGCGCAGGCCGTGGCGGCGGGCGATGTCGAGGATGGCCAGCATGTCCACCGCCAGGCCGGCGTAGTGCACCGGCAGGATGGCGCGGGTCTTGGGCGTGATCGCGGCCTCGATCGCGGCGATGTCGATGTTCAGCGTCGCTGGGTCGATGTCGACCAGCTTCACGTCCGCGCCCAGGTAGCGCACCACTTCAGCGGTGGCGGTGAAGGTGTGGGTCGTCGTGATCACCTCGTCACCCGGGCCGAGGCCGATGGCTTCAAGGGCCAGGTGCAGGCCGGCGGTGGCCGAGTTGACGGCGATGCATTCGATCTGGGGTTCACCCAGGAACTCGGCGAAGGCCTGCTCGAAGCGCTTGGCCTTGGGGCCAGTGGTGATCCAGCCGGATTTCAGCGTGTCGACCACCTCGGCGATCTCGTCGTCGCCAATGTCGGGCAGGGCAAAGGGAAGGAAGGGCTGGGTCATGGGGCGGATTTTCGGCGATCAGCGCTTCTCGATCAGCACAAGGCGGTGGGTGCGCAGCCAGGGGGCGAGGTTGAAGAGCCCGTAGGCCGCGGGCAGCGCCCGGGCCAGCGGTGGTGCCAGCGTGACGCGGCGGGCGGTGAAACGGCCGGGTTCGCACCCAGGAAAGAGCTCGCGCACCCGCCTGAGCGGCACGCCGCGCACGTCGGGGTTGCGCGGGTTGTTGATGGTGAAGTCGTACCAGACGATGGCACCGCCCGGCTTGAGCCAGCGCCACATCGCATCGGCCACGCGCTGCTGCAAAGCGTCGTCGAGGATGGAGGAGAAGACGGTGGACTGCAGCACCAGGTCCTGGCTGGCGGGTGCGATGTCGGCGGAGGACGCATCACCCGCGATCAGGCGCACGCCCTCGGGCAGGGATGCCCGGGCAGCGGCCAGGCGCTCGGGCAGCAGCTCGATGCCGCTCAGATGCGCCGGCAGCAGGCCCAGGCGCAGCAGGTCCAGCAGGTTGCCGCCGGCACCGCAGCCCACTTCGGTGGCGCACCATTCGGCCGGCTGGCCGGGGCGTTTCGCCAGCAGCTTCAGCAGCTCGCGCTGGCGCTCCTGCCACATCTGCCAGACCTCGGGGCGCAGCAGGCTGTAGCGGTCCGCGCCGTCGCCCTGTCCGGCGCGGCGGGCGTAGCGCTGGGCGATCTCGTCCAGCTCGCTCATGACAGGGCCTGGATGAAACGGGCGGCGAGCACGGGATAGGCGTGATGCGCCATCGCAAACGCGCGCCCCCGGGCGCCCATGGCCGCGCGCTCAGCGGGCGTCAACGCGGCGAGCTTCAGCAGCCCTTGGGCCACAGCCTCGGCGTCCTCCGGCGCGACGGTCAAGCCGGCGCCTGCTTCGGCCACTGGGTCATTTCCCGCCTCGACCGAATGCAGCACAGCCCGGCCGGCCATCAGGTAGTCGATGAGCTTGTTGGGCGCGATGCCGAAGCGGTAGATCGGCGTGCGCTGCCAGCCGATGTAGGCAATGTCGAAGCGGCTGAGCAGCGTGGGAATCTGGGCCTTGGGAATGGGGGCGAAGAAGCGCAGGTTCTTCAAGCCTTCGGCTTCGGCACGTTCGGCCAGGCGGGCGGCCTCGTGACCGCTGCCGACCAGCACGAAGCTCAGCGGCGCCTCCCTCAAGCGCGAGGCCGCGTCGAGCAGCACATCCAACGCATTTGGCAAGCCCATGGACCCGGCATAGCCGACGATGACACGGCCAGCAGCGCGCTCGGCGTCCAGATGCGCAGCCAGCGCTGCGCCCAGCGGCGCCGACTCGCCCTGCCATTCCTCGGGCGCGAAGCCGTTGGGCACGATGTGCAGCTTGGCCAGATCCAGGCCCCTGGCGGCCATGTGCTCGTTAACGCAGGGCAGCATCGACACGACGACATTGGCATCACGATAGGCGTCGGCCTCGGCCTTGCCGCACAGCAGCGCGAAGGGGTGGCGCGGCGACATGCCCGACAGCTCGATGAGCGACAGCGGCCAGAGGTCGTGCACCTCGTAGACCAGTTTGGCCTTCGCGAGCTTGGCCAGCTTGCGGGCCACCCAGACATCCATCGGATAGGTGCTGGATGCGATGACCGCATCGGGCCGGAACTCACGCGTCAGCCGCCAGGCGTCGGCACGCAGCTGGCGCAGAAAGGACAGGATGTTGCGCAGACGGCCGACGCCATTGCCGGCGTAGTGCGGCGTGGGCAGCCAGCGGTAGCAGATGCCGTCGATGAGCTCCTCGCGCGGCTCGCCGCCGACCTCGGGCTGCACGGCGCGCACATGCGAGTGGCTGGCCGCGACGATGGTGACCTCATGCCCGGCCCTGACCCACTCGCGGGCCAGGTAGTAGGGCCGGAATTCCATGCCATGCGCGGGTGAGCCGGCGTAGTGGTTGATGAGGAGGAGCCTCACGGCGACAGCTCGCGCAGGCGGGTCAGGAAGCGCTGCACATGCGGCTCGAAAGGGTCGCCCGCTGGAAGGGCCATCACCTGGGCAGCGCCATGCTCGCGCATCAACGTTGCGGTGTCGTGCTCCTCCGCAGTGGCAAGGGCGGCATTGCGCAACGACTTGCGAGCGAGCCAACGCCAGCTACCGCCGCGGCCAAGCATGCGCGCCAGTTCACCACGGCTATCTGAGCACGCAATGCGCGCGCGCAGCCGCCAACCAAGGCACGAAGCCCACGCTAGGCTGCCGTGCAGCGCCACATCGTGTGCATGCAGCCAGTCGGCATCGGTGCTGGCCAGCCAGGAGCCCACACGTGGCATGCTGCGCATGAGGGCCATGACGTCACCGGCAGGAAGGTTCAGGGCGAGGCGGTCGGCCTCGGGCAGTAGCATTTCCCAGCCGGGCGGGAACCCACGCGAGGAGACGGCGGCCAGGCGCACGCGAGGCGCCAGCTGTTGCGCCCACTGCAGCAGCTGTGGCTGCTCGGCGTCGCCGATCATCACCAGCTTCATTGAGCCAAAGCCTTTCGCAATATCTGCTCAATCCGGCTGGCCGCCTGACCGTCGCCATAGGGTGAGACGCCGCGCGCCATGGCCGCATGGGCGGCCGCATCGTCCAGCAACGACAGGGTGCTTTGCACGATGGTGTCGAAATCGTGTCCCACCAATCGCACGACGCCAGCGGCCACCGCCTCAGGGCGCTCCGTTTCGCGACGCAACACCAGCACTGGTTTGGCCAGTGCAGGGGCTTCCTCCTGCACGCCGCCCGAGTCGGACAGTATGAGATGGGACTGCCTCATGGCCGCCACGAAAGCGAGGTAGTCCAGCGGCTCGCAGAGAGTCACATTGGGCAGCCCTTCCAATAACGGACGCACGATGCCACGCACATTCGGGTTCGGGTGCCAAGGGAAAAGGAAATCAGTCTCTGGTCGTAATGACGCAAGCTGCGCAATCGCCCGACAAATCTCGGCCAGCGGGGCGCCGAAGTTCTCACGCCGATGCGCTGTCACCAATATGAGCCGGCGCCCCGGTCGCGCGAACAGGTGTGCGCGATCCGCCCGTTCGGCGACCGAGTGCAGCGCGTCGATCACGGTGTTGCCGGTGACATGAATCCGATCCGCCGGGATGCGTTCGGCCAGCAGGTTTTCGCGGGCCGACTCTGTTGGCGAAAAATGCCAGCGCGTCAGCAGGCCCGCCACCACCCGGTTCATCTCTTCCGGGAATGGGTTGTCGAGGTCATGCGTTCTCAGCCCTGCCTCAATGTGAGCAAACGGAAGGCGGCGGTAGAACGCCGCCATCGCAGCGCAGAGCACCGAAGTGGTGTCCCCCTGAGCGATAAGCACATCAGGCCGCCAGTGCTCAATGGCGCCATCTAGTGCGCAAAGCAACCGTGCCGAGAGCGCGGCCAGGCTTTGGTTGGGCGCCATAACCTGAAGGTCGGCATCGGGCACCAGGCCAAACACTTGCAAAACTTGGTCGAGCAATTCGCGGTGCTGGCCGGTAGCCAGCACGGTGCAATCACACCAGCCACTGGCCTGCAAGGCAGTGATAACTGGCGCCATCTTGATGGCCTCAGGCCGTGTACCGACGACTGTGAGGATGCGTTTACGCCTCATGACTCCCCCGATGGACTGCCCGCCAAGTCGCCGGCAAACGCCAGTTCCTGTGTCGCCAAGCGAGCGCCCAGGTACCGGTGGCGCACCGGTGCGCCAGCAGGCAGTGCAGGGGGCGGCTGGCGCAACATGCCGAGGTCGGCAGCACCTGCCGGTATCAGTCGCACGTTGTCGAACTCGCCAAGCATCTGTCGTGTCACAGCAAGGTCAGACGTGAAGAGCGGGATGCCGTAGGTCGCCATCTCGCAAGCCATCACGCCCTGGGAGTCCAGGCGCGTCGGCAGCACGCACGCGCGGTAGCGATCAAGCAGCGCCGGAATCTCGGCCTGTGGGATGAAACGCTGGAAGACCGTCATATTGCTGGGTGCGGGGTGGACTTCAAAATAGCGCCCCCTGCCGAACACATGGAAGCTCAGTTCCGGGCAGGCGTTCGCCCAGGCCACCACTTCATCGATGGCGTACTTGGGATTGTCGAAAGGGCGGATACAGACGAAATCCGCATCGGGAATTGGCCGCGGCTGGTAATTGCGCTCGATGAAGGCCGGATTGACGGCATTGGGGATGATGCGCGTGGCTAACATCGGCGCGCGGGTCAGCCAAGCGCTGGCCCGCAGGGCCTCGCGGCGCATCCATTCGCTAACGAACACCAGCCCCAGATGCCCCCCCGTTGCCAGCCGGCGCTGGCAGAACCGTCGGAAGGCCCAAAGCTTGATCGGGTCGTAGGCCGCGCGCAGTTTGCGCGTCAGAGCTTCGCCCAGATTGCGGTCGAACGCATAAGGCTGCGGGTAATGCTCGCGCGTGAGCAGCACCTCATGACCGTGTAGGAAGAACACAAGCGGCCACGGTGGCAAGGCGCGCAGCAGACGCAAATGATTGCGCAGGTTGGGGGCGTGCGAGAACACCACATCGAACCGGTGGGGGTTGCGGCACATCACGTGCACCTCGTCCGCGGTGCGAACATCCACACCCTCGAATGCGTAGCCCGTCGCCGCACTGAACGACAGCACAGTCACCTCGTGGCCTTGGCGCACATATTCCAAGGACCGCGAGTGAACGAACCCCATCGCATAGACATGCGTTGGCGACGGGTAGGCCTCTGACAGCACCAGGATCCTCATGTAGCTCGTCCGGCCCGCTGCGCCCGCACGCCCGGGCGGCGGGCATGCGGATGGCGCAAGGTATCGCAGTGCGCATGGCGGAGCGCACAGGGTCGGTCTGCGACGGCACGAAGAAGGTTCACGAGGCGCCCCCCGCGGTGCCGTGCTTGGGGGCTTGGGAGGCGAGCTTGTTCATCGCCCACAAGGTCCAGAGCAGCGCCGCAGCCTCGCTCACGGACCAAGCCAGAGCCACCGCCCAGGGAGCACATGCCGCATCTCGAGCTAGCAACCAGCCGCCCAGCGCCAGACACGCCAAACGCCAAGCCGCCGCAGCGGTGTTAGCTTGCGGCACACCATGCGCATGCATGGCTGGCGCTAGCACCCGGGTGTAAGCCGCCAGCGGCAACGACAGCGTCATGAGCATTGCTGGCAAGATTGCCGCGTCGTAATCAGCGCCCAAACCCCAACGCACCGCCACCCCGACAACCCCGGCCAGCAAGCAGCCGGCCACAGCCCCCCAGATCACCCAGCGTGCCGCGTGGGCCTGCAACCGGTGAAGCAGCGTCAAATCCAGCGTAGCCGTCCAACGGGCAAAAAGCAGCGGCGCCACCAGGCCCACAGGTACCACCAGGCCTTGAGCGACGAACACGCCGACGTGTAGTAATCCGACCCCCTCGTCACCCCCGCCCGCCTGGCGCACCAGGGCGTAGGCCAGCAAAGGTTGCAGGACCGTCAGTACCGCTTGCAGGAAGACATGCGATCCATTTGCCCACAGGGCGCGCCAGGGAAGCCGCCCGACTCCGACCGGCGTGCCGTGCAACTGATGCGTCACCACCGCAGCGCCCGCCAAGGCGGCCAGGGCCGCCGAGATCAGAATCGCCGAAGGAAAAGGCCCGCGCCCGGACTGGCTGCACACCGCTGCGAGCAGGGCGACGGCCGGCACTACCGTCAGTAGAGCGAACACCGCGCCTTGATTGAGCGTCAGGCACACGCCTCGCCATAGTGCATGTACCACCAGTAGGGCGGCGGCGCCAGCGAGCACCCACGCATCTAAGGGTCCGGTCAGCGGACCTGCCCATTGCTGTCCAGCGCCGATGCGGGTGGCAGCCCAGGCCACCGGCACGAACATTAGCGAATAGCCCGCGGCATACCAAGCCAGGCGACGGGCGCACGCGCTCAAGCGGTTCACCACATAGACGATGCCCTGTGGAAACCCGAAGGTACCCAGCACCACCAGCAGGTCGACCCAGGCCTTGCTCTGAGCAAACTGCCCCTGCGCCTGCGCGCCGCCGACAGTGGCCACGACAAGCACCGTGGCAAGCGCACTAAGAGGCCCCAACGCTTGCAACGACGCGGACGCCAACAATGCCCGCATAGCCGGATTCAATATCAGACTTGGCATGCGTTTAATCCCCCGATCCTGCGGCATCTCAGAGAGCTCAGGCTGATTCGGGACGGGGCACGGACAAGCGTCATGAGGAGCGCTCGTCAAAGCGCAAGGTCGTGGAGGACAGTGGATTCTAAAATCGCGGATTCACCCTAGGCCCGCAATGAACAACACGACACCGCCCACCCCCGTGCCCGCTCAGGCAGACGAGAACCAGCTGATCACCGAGCGCCGCGAAAAACTGGCCGCCATCCGGGCCGCCACGGCAGTGCCGTTCCCGAACGATTTCAAGCCCCAGCACCGTGCGCTGCCGCTGCAGACCCAGTACGGCGAAATGCCCAACGAGGAACTGGAAACACAGGCAGTGAAGGTCAGCGTGGCGGGCCGCATGATGCTCAAGCGTGTGATGGGCAAGGCGAGCTTCTGCACGTTGCAGGACGCCACCGGCCGCATCCAACTGCGTGTGACGGTCGACCATGTCGGCGCGGACGTTTACGCCGCGTTCAAGCACTGGGACCTGGGCGACATCATCGGCGGCGAGGGCACGCTAATGAAGACCAAGACCGGCGAGCTGACCGTCACCGTCACCACGCTGCGCCTGCTGACCAAGAGCCTGCGCCCACTGCCGGACAAGTTCCACGGCATGAGCGACCAGGAGCAGAAGTACCGCCAGCGCTATGTCGACCTGATCACCGACGAGGACGCGCGCAAGCGCTTCACGGCGCGCTCCAAGGCGGTGTCCGCCATCCGCAGCTTCATGGTCGACCACGGCTTCCTGGAGGTCGAGACGCCGATGCTCCACCCCATCCCCGGTGGCGCGAATGCCAAGCCCTTCAAGACGCACCACAACGCGCTGGATCAGGAGATGTTCCTGCGCATCGCGCCGGAGCTGTACCTGAAACGTCTGGTGGTGGGCGGCTTCGAGCGCGTGTTCGAGATCAACCGCAACTTCCGCAACGAAGGCATTTCGGTCCGGCACAACCCCGAGTTCACGATGATGGAGTTCTATGCGGCCTACTGGACGCATCACGACCAGATGGACTTCACCGAGGCCGTGCTGCGCCATGCCGCCATCGCCGCCACCGGCAGCGCTGCACTCACCTATGCCGGCAAGCCGGTGGCGCTGGACAAGCCGTTTGCGCGCGTGTCGGTGCGCGACTCGCTGATCCAGTTCGCCGGCCTGAGCGAGGCCGAAGCCGACAACGCCGACGTGCTGCGCGCCCGCATCGTCGCCGCTGGCGAAGAGGCCCCGGCCCGCTGGAGCCTGGCGGAGCTGCAGTTCGGCCTGTTCGAGGCCGTCGTCGAAGAGAAGCTGTGGGAGCCCACCTTCATCATCGACTACCCCGTCGAGGTCTCGCCGCTGGCCCGGGCCTCGGACGCCAACCCGGCGATCACCGAACGCTTCGAGCTGTTCATCACCGGCCGCGAGTACGCCAACGGCTTCAGCGAGCTGAATGACGCCGAAGACCAGGCCGCGCGCTTCCACGCCCAAGTGGCCAACAAGGACGCCGGCGACGAGGAGGCGATGTTCTTCGACGCCGACTTCATCCGCGCGCTGGAGTACGGCATGCCCCCGACCGGCGGCTGCGGCATCGGCATCGATCGGCTGATGATGCTGATCACCGACTCGCCGTCGATCCGTGACGTGATCCTGTTCCCGGCGCTGCGTCGGGAGGCCTGAACCTCAGCGCTTCTCCAACGCCTTGATCCGGGCCCAAAGCTGGGCCTTGGACAGGGTGTTCATTTGCATCGCGCCCATGCAGGCATCAAGCCGTTGCGGGCGCTCCCGCAGGTCCTGCAGGGCCCTTGACAGGCCGCTTTCGACACTGTCGCCGTAGGCCGTTGCGGCCTTGGCGATGGCCGCACGCAGCAGAGGCTTGGCCGGCTGCATCATGGCCAGATCGATCAGGTTGCGGCTGAAGACGCCGTCATCGCGCCAGCGGTCGGCCAGCGCCAACAGCTTGCCGGCGGCCAGGTCCAGCGGCGTCAACCCGGCGACACCGGCGATGAAGTCGGTTAGGCCCCGGCGTGTCGAATGCGATGCGCGCGGCACCGGCGCGGACGAGCGCACCCAAGCCAGCCGGGCCGGTCAGCAACTGCCGCAGCGCCCGGTAGCCGGCGAGGTCGGACACGAGGAAGGCGATGTCCACCGACTCGCGGTACTCGCCAAAGCGCAACGCCATCGCGGTGCCACCGCCTGAGAAACAACTATGCCAATACCGCCGCTGGTGCCTTGCCCGCAATGATCATCGCCAGCACCTCGTCCTCCGTCACATCAGCGGTGCGGCAGACCCCAACCATCCGCCCGTTCTTCATGACCGCCAGACGGTTTGACAGCGCGAATACATCCGGCATGTCATGAGTCACTAGAAGGATGCCCACGCCCTCGGCGGCCAGGCGCCGGATCAAATCGTGGACCATCGCCGTCTCGGCCGGGCCCAGCGCCGCACACGGCTCGTCCATGATCAGCACGCGCGCCTTGAATTGCAACGCGCGGGCGATGGCGACGACCTGGCGCTGGCCGCCCGACAGGGACATCACCGGGTCGCCGATGTTCTTGAAGTTGGGGTTGAGCCGCGCGAACAGCGGCACCGCCGCGGCGCGCATGGCGGCATCGTCGAGCAGACCGAAGCGCGTGCGCAGTTCGCGGCCGAGGAAGAGGTTGGCGACCGAGTCGAGGTTGTCAGCCAGGGCCAGCTTCTGGTGAATGGTCTCGATGCCGGCGGCGCGTGAATCGGCGGGGCTGGCGAACTTCACCTTCTCGCCGCTCAACAGCAGCTCGCCGCCGTCGAACGGCAGCGCCCCGGCGATCATCTGCATCAGCGTGGACTTGCCGGCGCCGTTATGACCGAGCACGGCCAGCACCTCGCCGGGCGCCAAGCTCAGGCTGACGCCATCGACCGCATGCACGCCGCCAAAGGATTTGCGCGCATCGCGCACTTCAAGCAACGCGCTCATCGATGTGCCACCCGGTCAAACACGACAGCTGCCACCAGCACCTGGCCGAGCACCACCATGCGCCAGCCGATGCCGACATCGGTCAGCAACAGGCCGCTGTCGATGCTCTGGATGATGAGGGCGCCCAGCACGGTGCCGCCGACGCTGCCGCTGCCTCCGGCCAGGCTCACACCGCCGATGACGGCTGCCGCGATGACGGTCAGCTCCATCCCGGTGCCCATCGAGTTGGTGCCCGCGTTCAGCCGCGCCATCGCAACCACGGCCGCCAATGCCACCAGGGCCGCCAGCAGCATGTTCAGCTGGAGCATCACGCGCTTGACCGGGATGCCGGCCAAGCGCGCCGCGTCCGGATTGCCGCCGATGGCATAGACGTAGCGGCCAAAGCGCGTGTGCTTGGCGACAAAGCCCAGCACCAGCACCACCACCACCCAGATCACCAGCGGCAGGGGCAGGCCCTGCCCCTGCGCCTGACCTTCGAGGCGGTAGGCGTTGAAGACGGCCACGCAACCGAACACAGCCACCGCCGCGACGCCGCCCTTCAGCAGCTCATGCCTGAGGTCGCCTGGCACCCCGCCGGCGCGCTGCTGCGCCCGCCGCTGCACGGCCTGCCAACCCCATAGCACGGCGATGAGGCCGATGCCCAGCAGCCAGCTGCCGCGCTCGCCAAGCGAGCCGTCCAGGCCGCCGCCAAGGGCCAGCAGCCAGGGCTCGCTGACGGGCTGGGTCTTGCCATCCGCGATCAGGAAGGCCACGCCACGAAGCGACACCAGGCCGCCCAAGGTCACGACGAAGGACGGGATGCCGATGACCGAAGAAAGCCAGCCCTGAAAAAGGCCGACGAGAAGCGCCAGGCCCAGGCCGGCCAACAGCGACGCGCCGACGGACCAGCCCTGCGTGTACTGCAGCCAGGCCATCAGCACGCCGACCGCGCCGAGCAACGAGCCCACCGCGAGGTCGATCTGCCGCGCGACGATGATCAGCGCCATGCCGCTGGCGACGATGCCGACGACCGCCGTCTGCTGCGCGATGTTGTAGAGGTTCTCCGCCGTCAGGAAGCTGCCGGTGAGCACGTGAAAGCCGATGGCAATGGCCACCAGCACGGCGGCCATGACGGCAAGCCGCTGGGTCTGGGCGCTCATCGGGTCTCCTACTTGCAGGCGGCCGGCGCCTTGGCCGCGTCGACACCCTTGCAGACCACGGCCTTGGACACCCAGCCGGCACTGATGACCTGATCGAGGTTGGCCTGCGTGATGGCCACCGGGGCAAGAAACTTGGCCTGCAGCGAGACCTTGCGCTCGCCACCGGCCCAGGGCGCGGCGCCATCGACCTTCTTGCCGGCGGCCAGCTGCACGGCGGCCGCCGCAGCCTCCTTGCCCAGCGCACGCGAGTCCTTCCAGACCGAGACGGTCTGCGTGCCCAGCGCGATGCGGTTCAGCGCCGCATGGTCGGCGTCCTGGCCGCTGACGGGTACGCCCCTGAGCCCGCGCCCGGCAAGCGCGGCAATCGCGCCGCCGGCCGTGCCGTCGTTGCTGGCCACGACCGCGTCCACCCCGCCTTTCAGGCGCGTCAGGATCTGCTCCATGTTCTTCTGGGCCACTTCGGGCTTCCAGCCGTCGGTGTACTCCTCGGCAACGATCTTCACGGCGCCGCTCTTCACGGCGTCGGCGAGCGCATCTTGCTGGCCGGCCCGCAGGAAGTCGGCATTGGGGTCGCTGGGCGAGCCCTTGATCATCACGTAGCGGCCCTGCGGCTTGGCGGCCAGCACGGCCTTGGCCTGCAGGCGGCCAACCTCGCGGTTGTCAAAGGTCAGGTAGAACACCTCGGGCGCTTCGATCAGGCGGTCATAGGCCAGCACCGGCACCTTGCGCGCCTTGGCCTTGTTCAGCGCCGGGGCGATGGCGTCCTTGTCCATGGCCAGGATGATCAAGACTTTGGCGCCCTTGGCGAGCAGGGACTCGACATCACCGATCTGCTTCTCGGGCGAGCCGCCGGCGTCGGCGCTCAGGTAGCTGCCGCCGAGGCGGGCCAGCTCGGCCTTGATCGCCGCCTCGTCGGTCTTCCAGCGTTCCTCCTGGAAGTTGGACCAGCTCACACCCACCACCGGGCCGGCCGCCAACGCTGTCATCGAGGCCATCAGCAGCGTCGTCGCCGCCCACATTTGCTGCATTCGCATCTTGTCTCCAACGCCCGTTTTGTCTGGGCCGCGGATTCTAGGAATGCAGGCAACAAAAAAGCGACCCTCCCGGGTCGCCTTTCATCGGCTTGAAACCGCTTTGTTTCAGCGGCTGGCCAGCGCGGCGGCGCGGCGTGCAACCGGTGCAGGGAAATCACCCAGTTCGCGCGCCGCGTTTTCGCCATGGTCGGCGGCCAGGGCGGCAGCGAGCTTCTGATCGGCGCGCACTTCAGTCGGTTTGATCGTCAGCACGGCCTGACGGGGCAACTGCACGGTGGCAGACGCGGTGGCCTTGACAGTGGCCGGCGTCGGCACGTCGATGCCCTTTTCACCTTGGAAGGCGGCCAGCTCGCCACTGCTGCGGGCAGCGACCAGCTCGGCAATGACGGCTTGGCGGCTCACCGGGGCGGTTTGGGCGGTTGCGGCACCGGCGGCGATCAACAGGGTGGCGGCGATGATGGTGGACAGCTTGCTCATGACGGGCTCCTTCAGTTCTTGCAGGAACGTCCTGCTTTCGGTTCACTTGGACATCGCGACCGCGGTGTCCATGGCCTGAACTGTAAGCAACCCATCTAAGTAGAAACACTAGGCTGGCGGAAACTGACTATTCAACTTTTGCAAACACTCACCCCTAGTTCGTCATAGATTCGCTACGAAAGTGCGCTCAGCGGTGCTGGAAGTCCGGCGCGCGCTTGGCCAGGAAAGCTTCCATGCCCTCGCGCTGGTCATGGCTGCCGAACAGAGCATGGAAGTAGCGCCGCTCCACGGCGACGCCGTCAGTCAGCGGCGCCTGGTAGGCCAGGTTGACCAGTTCCTTGATGAGCATGACCGATGGCCCACTGAAGCCGTTGATGGCCTCCGCCGCGGCCAACGCTTCCTCCAGCAACTTGTCCGCCGCCACGACGCGTGACACCAGGCCGGCGCTTTCGGCCTCGGCGGCGGCCATCATGCGGGCGGTCAGCAGCATGTCCATGGCCTTGCTCTTGCCAACGGCGCGCGGCAGGCGCTGGGTGCCGCCGGCGCCCGGGACGATGCCGAGCTTGATCTCGGGCTGACCGAACTTGGCCGTGTCGGCCGCGATGATGAAGTCGCACATCATGGCCAGCTCACAGCCGCCACCCAGGGCAAAGCCGCCCACAGCGGCGATCACGGGCTTGCGCACTTGCAGGATGGTTTCCCAGTTCTTGGAAATCAGGCCGCTCTTGAAGGCGCTGGCGAAGGTGTGGGGCAGCATGGTGGGGATGTCGGCGCCGGCCGCAAAGGCACGCTCGGAGCCGGTCAGCACCATGCAGCCGATGCCGTCGTCCGCGTCAAAAGCCAGCAGCGCTTCACCCATCTCGTCCATCAGCTGGTCGTTCAGCGCGTTCAGCGCCTTCGGGCGGTTCAGCGTGATGAGGCCGGTCTTGCGCGGGCCGTCGCCGTGCACGGCGGTGATGATGCATTCGTAGGTCATGGCGGGGGTCTCCTGGGGATGCCGTCGGTCGATTCTGGCGCGGCTTGCAGCGGCGCACTCTTGAGCATGAGGTCGATGTAGGTGCCAGCGTCCTGGCGGATGACGAGGCGCACGGGCAGGTACTGCAGCGAGGGCGCAAGCCAGACTTCGGCGGCCAGGTCGTTGCCGCGCGCCGGCTGTCGGGGCCGCAGGTGCCAGGCGACAAGCGGCCCCATGGGCGTGTACAGCACGTCCTCGCCCATCACCTCGTACTGCCAGTCGTAGGGGCCGCTGGGCAGTTGAAGCGGCAGCTGGATGACGCGTCCCGCTTCCAGGGTCTCGCGGCCGGTCAGGAAGAGCCATGTCAGCTGCACGAACTGGCTGACGGCGTCCTGCGGTGCCCCTGGCCCGCCCGCGCCCTGCTCGCCACCCAGGAAAACGAGGTTTAGGCGCCGGGGCTCGCCGAAGATCAGCCTCGTCTCCTCGTCGTAGCGCTGCGGCGCAATGCCCTCGGGCGCCAGGCGGCCCTGGCTGCTGATGCGCCGGGTGATCAGTGGCGCGAAGCTGGGGCCGATCGCGACATCGAGATGAATCTGATAGTCCCGGCCTTTGCGCAGCCATTGGACCTGCGCCTGGCCAGTCACCGGCCCGCGGTAATTGCCGGTCAGGTCGTAGCTCAGCCGGGTCGACAGCGGCCACTCGGGGCCGGGCTCGTCACTCGGTGCGGCTGAGGCGGCTGCCGCAGCGGGTGCAGCAAGTTCATGCGGTGCCGGGGCCACTCCAGCGGCCGCCTCTGGCGCAGATGCCAGCTCGGGGGCCGCCGCGGGAGCGGATGCCGGCTCGGACGCGGCCGACGCCGCCGTCGCTGCCGGACTGGCCACGGGGCGGAGTGGCGGGGGTGGCGGGGGTGGCGGCGGCACCGGCCGCGCAGCGGGCGGCGTTTGCATTGCCATCTCCTGCACGAACTCGACTTGCATGCGGGCGGGCATGGGCGCCGGGCCTTCGCTGACCCAGCCAGCGTGGATGCGCTGCACCTCGCGGCCGAGCAGCAGGTGCACGGCCAGCACGGCTGCCACGATCAGCCACGGTGGCCGCGGCGTTTTCATGCCAGGCTCAGGCGCCGAGCCAGCGGCGCCGCGCGGCCTGCGCGCCGTCGGCGAGCGTCAGCGCCACGGCGGCCGGCTGCGACGGCGGCAAAACCACGTCGAACTCGATCAGACGCTGGTCGCGGCTGACCAGCAGGCGCAGCCGCGCATCCCCTGCAGCCAGCAGCGCCGGCGCGTCATCCAGCCGGCGCAACCGCCAGCCATTGCAGCCGATGATCTCGTCGCGCGCATTGACGCCACCCGCTGCAGCCGCACCACCGGTCAACACATGCGTGACATGGATGCCCGTCAATGCCGCCTCGCGTGCCTTCAGGCCCAGGCGCTGGGCGACCGGCTGGCGGCCCTCGTCGCCCCATGCGATGCCGTGGCCCTCAAGCAGCTCGCGCAGCGGCAATTCATCGGTGCCATGCACCCAGGCATGCAGTCTCTCGCCAGCCTCGTCTCCGCCCAGCGCACGCGCAGCCGCGAGGATCGCCGCTTCACTGATGGGGCCGCCGGCGCTGTCCCGCCACAACTGCTGCATCAGCGCATCCAGGCTTGATTCAGATGCGCGCAGGACCAGATCCAGGCACAGCGCCACCAACGCACCTTGCGCGTAGTAGTTGCTCGTCGCGTTGACGCTGTTCTCGTCGGGCCGGTAGTACTTGGTCCAGGCCTCGAAACTGGCGCTCGCCAGCGGCTGCACACGCCGGCCCGGCGCGGCGAGCACGCCGTTGACGGACGCCGCCAGCAGCTTCAGATAACGCGGCGCATCGACCAGGCCGGCGCGGCACAGCATCAGCTCGTCGTAGTAGCTGGTGAAGCCTTCGAAGAACCACAGCAGCTCGGTGTAGTTCTCGCGTTGGTAGTCGAAGCGGGTGAACTCCGCCGGGCGCAGGCGCTTGACGTTCCAGGCGTGGAAGTACTCATGGCTGAACAAACCCAGCAGGCGCGCATAGTTGTCGCTCGGCGCGGCAGGCTCGGCTGCCGTCGGCAACTCGCGCCGCGCGCAGATCAGCGCCGTGCTGGCGCGGTGCTCCAGGCCGCCGTGGCCATCGTCGACGGCCCAGAGCAGAAAGCTGTAGCGCTCGAAAGGCGCGCCGCCCCAGAAGGCGATCTGCGCCTCGCAGATGCGCTGCACGTCGGCCAGCAGGCGCTCACCGTCGAAGCTGGGCCAGGCGCCGGCAACCACGATGCGGTGGGGTACGCCGGCGGCCGTGAACCCGCCTTGCCAATGCGGGCCGATCTCGAAGGGGTGGTCCAGCAGCTCGTCGTAGTCGGCCGCCTCGTAGGCGCCCTGCTGCTCGGGCATCTCGGTGGCGATTTGCCATCCGCCGGGCACGCCGGCCAGTTCCACGCGATGCGGTGCGGCCTCGCGGCCATGCACGCGCAGGCAAAGGCTGCTGGCATTGAAGAAGGCGCGCTGGCTGTCCAGCCAAGCGGTGCGCACCGAGGCGTCGAAGGCATAGACGTCGTAGCTGAGCGTCAGCGCCTTGCCCCGTGGCCCGCCGCTGCAGCGCACGCGCCAGCTGGCCTTGTCGATCTGCTCGATGGCCAGGTCGCGGTCGCCCTGGCGCGCAGTCATCCCGCTCAGTTGTTTGGCGAACTCGCGCACCAGGTAGCTGCCCGGGATCCACACTGGCAGGCTGAGGTCCTGCTCGGCTGCGGGCGCTGGCAGCGTCAGCGTGACGCGAAAACGATGCGCGGCGATGTCGGCCAGTTCGACCCTGTAGCACGGCCCGGTCATCAGCTGCCCGCAGCGGCGAGAAAGCAGCTCAACGAGGCGACGGCGGTGAGCCGAAAGCGCAGCGTGAGCCAGTCTCCTGCACCCAGTTGCGGGTAGACGCGTCGGTCGACCGCGTAGCAGGCGATGAGCACGCCACCATGCAGGGCCAGCCCCGCGTAGGGCGCCATCAACACACCCAACCAGCCGAGCAACGAGGCAAGAACGCCCCAGGCCAGCGGCTTCCGGCCGGGCAGGCCGCGCGCGAACGACAGCCCCCAGTGGATGCCACCCAGAAAAGAGACCACGAGGCCGGCATAGGCCGACATCGCGAGGCTGACAAACGCGTGCTGGTCGAGGTCGCGGTTGCCGATCAGCCAGATCAGTGCGCAGCCGACGACAAACGGAATGAGGCCGGCGTAGGCCAGCCGATGCGCGAGGCGGCGATGGTCGGCACTCATCGGCTCAGGATCTGCCGGCCGGTGCCGCAAGTGCCTGCAGGCGCTTCTCGAGCTCGACCGCGCCGACTGCGCCGGGAATGCGGTTGCCGTCTTCCAGCAGGATGGCGGGCGTGCCGTTCACGTGGATGCGGCGCGACAGCGCGAGATTGCGCTCGATGGCGCCGTCATCACAGGCGGCGGGTGCCTTGGGCGGCTGCTCATTTCGCAGCATCCAGCCGAGCCAAGCGCTGGTGCTGTCCTTGGCGCACCAGATGGCGCGCGTCTTGTCGGCCGAATCGCCGCCAAGGATCGGGATGAGGAAGGTGTAGACCGTCACGTCCTTGAGCTCTTGCAAGGATTTCTCGAAGCGCTTGCAGTAACCGCAATTCGGGTCGGCAAAGACGGCGAGCCGGCGCTTGCCAGTGCCGCTCTTCCACACCACGGCATCCTTGAAAGGCAGCGCCGCGAAATCCACCCGGTTGAGCTGGGCGACGCGCTCGCCGGTCAGGTTCTTCCTCGCCTTGAGGTCGATGAGCTCCCCTTCGATGAGGTAGGTGCCCGTCGGGTCGGTGTAGCGTATCTCGTTGCCAATCCGGATCTCCCACAGGCCCGGCATCGGGGCCGGCCTGACTTCATCGATCTTGGGTGCATTGGGCATGCGCTCGGCAATGGCCTTGCGAATGGCGGCCTCGTTGGCGGAGGCGGTGAGGCTAGATACAAGCAGGGCGGCGAGCAGAAGGAAGCGGTGCAGCACGATGGCGTCCAGGGAAGAAGTCAAAGCCCAAGGGCCCGCTGGGTCAACCAGCGCTTGACGGGGGTGAGTTGGTTGAGCGCGTCCAGCCCGCCGTTGCGCAGACCGCGCGCGGCCTGCGAAGGATGGGCAAACAGGCGTTGCAGCGCGTCGGTCAGCTCGCCCATGGCCAAGGTCGGGGCAAGGCGCTCGCGGGCATAGCGACGCAGCAGACGCTCATCGCCCAGGGGACGCCAGGGCTCGCGTGCCGCGAGCACTTGCGACAGCGCCGCGACGTCTGCGAGGCCCAGGTTCAGGCCTTGGCCGGCCAAGGGATGCACGAGATGTGCGGCGTCCCCCAACACGGCCCAGCCCGGCCCGCTGACCGCGCCGGCACGCGCGAGCGCGAGCGGCCAGGTCGCCCGCTCGCCTGCCAAGGTCAGCGCGCCCGCCGCTCCAACCGTTGCGGCGGCGAGCTCGCGCTCGAAATCCGCCTGCGGCATGGCCCGCAGCGCCTGCGCGCGGTCCTCGGCGCAGGACCAGACCAGTCCGAAGGATTGCGCCGGGGTGGGCCGTTCGAACGGCAACAGGGCCAGCACTTCGCCGCCGGCACCGAACCACTGGCGCGCGACGCCTTGATGCGGACGATCCGCCACAAGCCTTGTTGCCAGCGCGCGGTGCCCATAGGCCTTGGGCTTGAACTCGACGCCCAACGCGTCGCGTGCCGCGGATTCGCGGCCCTCGCACAACGCGGTCAAAGCGGCGCGCGTGCCGGGGTCGACATTGCGAACATGAGGTGAGAAACGCAATGCGGTAGCCAGCTGGGCATCAAGCGCGGCCGCGTCGACGATGACGGCCAGCTCGCGCAGCCCTTGCTGCCAGGCCGAAAAGCTCAATCGACCGGCAGGCCGACCGTCCGCCGCGTCGCCGCAGATGACCATGTCGTAGACCGCGCAGACGGCATCAACCGGCAACCCGTCCCACACCTTGAGTTCCCGCAGCAATGCTACGGACGCGGCGTTCAACGCATAGGCGCGCACATCATCTGCACGCGGCGCCTCCACCGTACCGGCAAGGCCGACCGTCAAGCCCTGGGCGGCGAGGCTGAGCGCAAGGCTGCTACCGACCGCCCCCCGCCCTCTCACCAACACATCCACGCTTTGCATGCGGCGATTGTAGGCAGCGGGTGTGACCGCCCAGAGCCGCAGGGAGAGCATGACGCCGGCGACTAAAATCGCGCGCTTCGGCACCGGCCCGCCGCCGGATGCCTCCCCACAGAAAGCCTGCCATGAGCCTCAAATGCGGCATCGTGGGCCTGCCCAACGTCGGCAAGTCCACGCTCTTCAATGCCTTGACCAAAGCCGGTATCGCCGCCGAGAACTATCCGTTCTGCACGATCGAACCCAATGTCGGCATCGTCGAGCTGCCCGACCCCCGTCTGGCGGCACTGGCCGAGATCGTCAAGCCTGAGCGAGTTGTGCCGGCCGTGGTGGAGTTCGTCGACATCGCGGGCCTGGTTGCCGGCGCCAGCAAGGGCGAAGGCCTGGGCAACCAGTTCCTGTCGCACATCCGCGAGACGGACGCCATCGTCAACGTCGTGCGCTGCTTTGAGGATCCCAACGTCATCCACGTGAATGGCCGTGTCGACCCGATCGCCGACATTGAAGTCATCCAGACCGAACTCTGCCTGGCGGACCTTGGCACCGTCGAGAAGAGCCTGCATCGCTACAACAAGGTCGCCCGCGCGGGCGACAAGGAAGCCGTCGCGCTGGTCAAGGTGCTGGAGAAGTGCCAAGCCGCCCTGGATGAAGCCAAGCCGGTGCGCTCCATCGACTTCAGCAAAGAAGAGCTGGCCGTATTGAAGCCGCTGTGCCTGATCACGGCCAAGCCGGCCATGTTCGTCGGCAATGTGTCGGAAGACGGTTTCGAGAACAACCCCTTCCTGGACCGCCTACGCGAGTACGCCGCCAGCCAGAACGCGCCGGTCGTCGCGATCTGCGCGAAGACCGAAGCAGAACTGGCCGACATGGCCGAAGAGGACCGCACGCTGTTCCTCGCCGAGATGGGCCAGGACGAACCGGGCCTCAACCGCCTCATTCGAGCGGCGTTCAAGCTGCTGGGCCTGCAGACCTACTTCACGGCCGGCGTGAAGGAAGTGCGCGCCTGGACCATCCACATCGGTGATACCGGCCCGCAGGCTGCGGCCGTCATCCACACGGACTTCGAGCGCGGCTACATCCGCGCCCAGACCATCGCCTACGACGACTTCATCAAGCATCGCGGCGAGCAAGGCGCCAAGGACGCGGGGAAGATGCGCGCAGAGGGCAAGGAGTACGTCGTGAAGGATGGCGACGTGCTGCATTTCTTGTTCAACGTCTGATCTGGTGCGCCCCGCTATCTGAAGGCTGGGCGTTGCGCCTGCGCAGACGGGCAGGCCGCCGGAACTCCGGGGCGCCCAGCCGGTCCTGGAGTTCCGGATCGGCGTTTATTCAGGCATCGGGCATCCTCGGCTGAGCAGTCCACAAGTAGGCAGTGGAATGGACGCCCCCACGGCCTCGACCTGGCCAACGACGTGTTTCAGGTTCACGGTGCCAACGGGCGTGGGAAGGCGGTGCTGCGCTCAAGCGCGGCCCGGTTACTCAGCAGCGAGGCTGCGGTGCTGCACAAGGAGATGCTCTTCAACGAGGCCGGTACCCTGGGCGCGCAGGCCGAGCCCGCAGGTGAAGAGCGCGGCCACAGCAACGACAGCGACCAGATTGACGTCCCCGGCCACAAGCGGGCCCAGCGCGGCCGCAAGCCGCTGGACCCGGCGCGGCCGCACGAGTTGATCCGCCATGACCAGCGCTGCGAGCGGCGCTTCGACCGCCCGCGCCAACGGAACAATCGGGCGCACCTGTCGCCGTCGGGCACGAGCACCGAATGCCCTTGTTCGCGCAAACACCTTTCGACGGCATGCGCAAGCGTGGACCTGCTGGCGCCGCTCTAACCCGTGAACTACACGGCGAACACCTGCAGTGCAACCGCTTCAGCAAGGAAGGGTGACATCGAAGACACGACCTGGAACTCCTGTCAGGTTGTAGCGCCCGCGCGCCGCTCACACAATCATCGGCACTCGGCCGGCGCTTCGCACCGACGCGCCTGAACGCTTTGCGCAAGCGCTTTGCGCAAATCATTTAACAAACACGCTTCGCTTGAACCGATCGAAGCGAAAAGGTCCCGGTGAAAATGAATCACCCCACCGACGTCCACCATGGAATGACATCTCCCGGGCAGACCTTCCATTTCATCTCGGGACTGCCGCGCTCGGGCTCTACGTTGCTCTCGGCCCTGCTGCTGCAGAATCCTCGATTCCACGCAGGCATGACGAGCCCGATCGGTGCGCTGTTCAACGGCATGGTGGCCCAGTTTTCGGCAGGCGGCGAGTTCGGCCCTGTCATCACCCACGATCAGCGCCGCCGCTTGTTGCGCGGCCTCTTTGACAGCTACTACGCCGAGCAAAGCACCAAGTCGGTGGTGTTCGACACCAACCGCCAGTGGAGCGCCAAGCTGCCGGCGCTGCTCGACCTGTTCCCGCAGGCCAAGGTGATCGCCTGCGTGCGCAACGTGGCCTGGGTGATGGACAGCATCGAACGCCTGTACCGCGCCAACCCCTATGAAAACACCAAGCTCTTTGCCGACGACAGCGAGCGCAACAACGTCTACAGCCGTGTCGACACGCTGGCCTTGCGCAACCGGCTCGTCGGCTTCCCCTGGGCCGCGCTGAAAGAGGCCTACTACGGCGAACAGGCCGCCTCGCTGCTGGTGGTCGACTACGACCTGCTCAGCCAGTCGCCGGAGAAGGTGCTGCGACTGGTCTACGACTTCATCGGCGAACCCTGGTTTGCGCACGACTTCGACAACGTGGTCTACGACGCACCGGAGTTCGATGAAGCGCTGGGCCTGAAGGGCCTGCACGAGGTGCGGCGCAAGGTGCAGGCAGCGCCCAGGCGTACCGTGTTGCCGCCCGACCTGTTCGAAAAATACGCATCGCTGTCGTTCTGGCAGGACGAAGCCGCCAGCGCAGCCAACGTCATCCGGATCAAGCACAACACCTGAGCGCATGACTGTCATGTCGGGCCGCTCGCATCACCGCGGGGACATTCCATGAGAACCTGGTTCAAGCGCGCCCGCACAGCGCCCCCCAAGCCGCAAGGCGTTGCCAGGCAGGCCGTCCATACGCCGCTGATGATGGCGCTGGAGCCCCGCATCATGTTCGATGCCGCTGCGGTGGCCACGGTCGTCGACGCCACCCACGATGTGCCGCATGAGGCCTTGCCCCTCGCACCGGCGGCGGCCGAGGCCTCTTACCTGGCGGACGCAGCTGCTGCCGTGCCGGCCGCCGAACCAGCGGCTGGCACGCGCCACGAGATCGTCTTCGTCGACACACGATTACCCGACTACCAGCAGCTGGTGTCCGCCGCGTCGCCCAACGCCGAAGTGATCCTGCTCGACACCAACCGCGACGGCGTGCAGCAGATCGCCGATGCGCTGGCCAACCGCAGCGAAATCGATGCCATCCACGTCATCTCGCACGGCGACGCGGGTGTGCTGCTGCTGGGCAGCGGGCCGCTCTTCGAGGGCAACCTCGGCCAGTACGCGAGCCAGCTCCGGACCATCGGGCACGCGCTCAAGGCCGATGGCGACATCCTGCTGTATGGCTGCGAGGTCGGTGCGGGCAGCGAAGGCCAGGCCTTCCTGTCGAAGCTGGCCGGTGCCACGGGCGCCGACGTGGCCGCCTCCACCGACAACACCGGTGGCAGGGCAAAGGGTGCCAACTGGGAACTGGAAATTGCCACCGGCAGCATCGGCGCCTCGCATGCGCTCGATCTGGCCCGCTTGTCGAGCTACGACGAACTGCTGGTCACGACCAGCGTCAGCACCGTAGCCCAGCTCAAGGCGGCGATCGCCACCGGCAACACCGACGGCGTGAACGACACCATCACGCTCACCGCCAACATCAGCTTTGCCTCGTCGGCCGATGCGATCAGCATCAATGTGACCGACGGTCGCACCATGGCCATCGTGGGAGGCGGTTTCACCCTGAGCGGCAGCAACCTCGCTCGCGTGCTCGATGTATCGAGCTCGGGCGCCGGCTCGGCCATCACCATCGACAACCTCACGATCACCAGCGGCTTCGTCACCGGTGCGGGCGGCGCCATTGGCAGCGGCACGGCCGGTGCAGCCGGGGGTGACTCGCTCGGCGCCGGCATCCGCAACAGCGGCGACCTCACCATCACCAACAGCATCATCACCGCCAACAAGGCGGCGGGCGGCGGCGGCGGCGGCAGCCAGGTCGGCGGTGGCGCCGGAGCAGGCGGTGGCGGGGGTGGTTTCGGCTCCACCCCCGGCGGCGCCGGTGGCGCCAACCCGCCCCATGCGCCGGGGGCTGTATCGGCGGGAACGGGCGGCAATGGCGCCGGCTATGGCGCCTTGGGCGGCAGAGGCGGCTCGACCACCGGCGGTGCCGGCGGTACCTATGGCGGCTATACCAATGGCGGCAGCGGCGGCACGGCCAACAACGGGTCGATCAGCATCGGTGGTGGTGGTGGTGGCGCCGGCTATGACCGCGCAGGCGGCCGCGGTGGCAATGCCGCCGGCGGCATCTACAACACCAGCACCGGCGTGCTGACCATCGTCGGCAGCGCCGTCACCAACAACATCGGCGCGGGCGGCGGCGGCGGCGGGGGGGCGGCCCCCGGGGGCGGCGGAGGCAACGGCGGCGATGCGGGCACCGGGGTAGGCGCCATCTGGAACAACGGCGGCACGGTGCGCCTCGACTCCACGACCAACACCACGCTGACGACGGGCAATCTGGGCGCGGCCGGGGGCGTGGGCCTGGCCACCAAGGGGGGCAGCAGCAACGGGGCGGCCGGAACCGCGACCTCCGCCATCTTGACGACCAATGGCGGCACCAGCATCGCCAACTACGTGCCCAACGCGGCCCCGGCCATCGCCAACCTCCACGGCGACACCGTCGCCTGGGCCGGTGTGGGCAGCACGGTGTCGCTCGACGTGGCGGGCAACGCCTCGCTGACCGATGCCGAGCTCGGCGCCCTCAACGGCGGCAACGGCAACTGGTCGGGGGCAGGCCTGGCCGTGCAACGTTCCGGCACGGCCATCTCGACCGACACCTTCGGGTTCAACACCTCGGGCGCGCTCTTCACCGTGAGCGGCAGCAACCTGCAGTCGGGCGGGCTCACCTTCGCCACCTTCACCAACACCGGCGGCGTGCTCACGGTCAGCTTCACCAGCAGCGGCACGGCAGCGACCACGGCACTCGTGAACGATGTGGCCCAGCGCGTCACCTACCGCAACGACACGCCCTCGGGCGATGCGACCGTGCGCTACACCGTGAGCGACGGCACCACCAGCACCACCGCCGATGTCTCGGTGGCGAGCGACACGATCTACGTCACCAACGCCACCGACACCGCCACCATCGACGTGACCAACGGGGTGAGCTACAGCGAAGCCATTGCCATCGCGGCGGCGGATGCCACGGGCAGCCAGACCATCGCCTTTGCCGGCTCGCTGGCCAGCACGACGCTCACGGTCAACGGCGTGACGCTGGGCGAGAACCTGACCTTCGACCTGGACGCCGCGAGCGGCATATCCATCACCAGCGGCACCATCGCACTGGGCAGCCACACGCTCACGCTGACGAACGGCACCGGCGACACCGCCACCCTCTCGACCACGATCTCGGGCACCGGCGGGATCACGAAAGCGGGGGCGGGCACCGTGACGCTCTCGAACGCCAGCAACTCCGCCACGGGCGCGACGACCGTCTCGGCCGGCACGCTCACCGTGACCGGTGGCAATGCCATTGCAAGCGGCAGCGCCGTCACGGTGGCGGGCGGGGCCACGCTGGCGCTGTCGGCCAACGAAGCCTTCGGCAACCTCTCGGGGGCCGGCGCCATCACCCTGGGAAGCAGCACCCTCACCACCACACTGACGGCCGATACCACCTTCTCGGGCGGCATCAGCGGCACGGGCGGGTTGTCGGTCAACCAGACAGGCGCAGCCACCTTCGCGCTCACGCTTTCGGGCACCAACACCTACACCGGGGCCACCACGACGCTCAACTACGGCTGGTTGCGCCTGGATGGCGACAACGCCGTGAGCAGCAGCAGCTCGCTGCGCTTCAACGGCAACTCGCGCGTCACGCTGCTGAGCGACCAGACCGTGGGCAGCCTGTCCAGCGCTTCCGCGACGGCCGGTCTGGACCTGGGAAGCTTCACCGTGTCCGCCGGTGGCGACAACACCTCGACCAGTGTGGCTGGCGTCATCTCCGGCACAGGGGGGCTCGTCAAACTGGGCAGCGGCACCTTGACCCTGAGCGGCAGCAACACCTATACCGGCAGCACCACCGCGTCGGCTGGCACGCTCAGTCTCAGCAGTGGCACGGCGCTCGCCAACAGCAGCGCCGTCACCGTCAGCTCGGGCGCCACGCTCGATGTGGCCGCATCGGAAACCATCGGTTCGCTGGCCGGAGCAGGCACGGTCACCCTGGGCGCGAACACCCTCACTGCGGGTGGCGACAACACCAGCACCACGTTCAGCGGTGACCTCAGCGGCACCGGCGGCCTCACCAAGGCGGGCAGCGGCACGCTCACGTTGAGCGGCACCAACACCTACACCGGCGCGACCACGCTGTCGGCAGGCGGCATCACGGTGACGGGTGGCAGCGCCGTCGACGACAGCAGCGCCGTGACCGTGGCTTCTGGTGCCACGCTCACCCTCGCCGGTGGCGGCGAGACCGTCGGCTCGCTGGCCGGCGCCGGCAACGTCTCGCTGGCCTATACGCTGACCTCCGGCGGCGACAACACCAGCACCACGTTCTCCGGTGTCATCGCGTCCAGCAACACGAGCGGCATCGTCAAGACCGGCAGCGGCACCCTCACACTCTCGGGCAGCAACACCTACACCGGCAGCACCACGGTATCGGCCGGAACGCTCAGCGTGGCGAGCGACGCCAACCTGGGCGCCGGCATCGTCACCCTCAATGGCGGCACCCTGGGCGTAACCGGGGCGACCAACATCGACAACGCCATCAACCTGGTCACCGGCTCGACCATCGACGCAGGCGCTGCGCTCACGCTCTCCGGCAACGTCGGCGGCGCGGGCAATCTGACGAAGAGCGGCGCGTCCACTCTCACGCTGTCTGGCACCAACAGCTACGCCGGCACGACCACCGTGAGTGCGGGCACCTTGAGCGTGGGCAGCGACAGCAACCTCGGCAGCGGCACTGTCACGCTGGCGAGCGGCACCACCCTGGCCGTCACCGGCGCCACCACGGTGGACAACGCCCTTGCGCTCGCGGGCAACGCCACGGTGAGCACCTCGGCCAATGCCACCTTGTCGGGCATCGTCAGCGGTCCCGGCAACCTCACGAAGACGGGCGCGTCCACGCTCACGCTTTCGGGCGGCAACACTTACAGCGGCGCCACCGTCGTCAGCGCCGGTACCCTGAGCGTCGCCTCCGACGGCAACCTCGGCAGCGGCGCCCTCACGCTCGCGGCCGGCACCACCCTCGCGCTCACCGGTGCCACCACCGTCGACAACGCGATCGCCCTGTCCGGCAACGCCACGGTCAGCACCAGCGCCAACGCCACCCTGTCCGGCAACATCAGCGGCGCGGGCGGGTTGACCAAGGCGGGCGCCTCCAGCCTCACGCTGTCGGGCAGCAACACGTTCAGCGGCGCTACCAACGTCGCCGCCGGCACGCTGCTCGTCAACGGCGCACTCGCGAGCACCTCGGCGGTGACGGTGGCCTCCGGTGCCACGCTGGGCGGCAGTGGCAGCATCAGCGGCAACACCACAGTCAACAACGGCGGCACCCTCGCGCCGGGCAACAGCCCCGGCACGCTCACCGTCAACGGCAACCTCACCATGGCCGCCGGCAGCACGCTGGCTGTGGAGATCAATGGCACCACGGCGGGCACGCAGTACGACCAGGTCGTGGTCAACGGCGCGGTCGACGTGAGCGGCGCCACGCTGGCCGTGACCCATGGCTACACGCCAGGCAGCGGCGATGTCTACATCATCATCGTCAATGACGCGTCTGACGCGGTGACCGGCAACTTCAGCGGCCTGAGCGAAGGCGGCAGCTTCAACGCCGGCGGCAACGCGACCGAGCTCACCGCCAGCTACGTCGGCCTGACGGGCAACGACTTCACGCTGACCGCGCCGGCGAACCCGGTCGTGACCTCGGTGTCCACCATCACGCCCAATGGCACCTACGCCATCGGAGACACCATCACGGTCGTCGTGAACTTCAGCGAGGCCGTGTTCCTCAGCACCGGCACCATCGAGCTCGTGTTGGAGACGGGCACCATCGATCGAACGCTCAGCTATCTGGCCGGCAGCGGCAGCTCGACCCTCTATTTCAGCTACACGGTGCAGCAGGGCGACAGCTCGGCCGACCTCGACTACGCAAGCACGGCCTCGCTCAACGCCAACGGCGACACCATCCAGAGCGGCAGCTTCATAGATGCCGTCCTCACGCTGCCCACGCCGGGAGCTGCAGGCTCCCTGGGCGCCAGCGCATCCATCGTGGTCGATGGGGTGCGCCCCACCGCCAGCATCGTGGTGGCCGACACGGCGCTCGCCGCCGGCGAGACCTCGCTGGTCACCATCACCTTCAATGAGGCCGTGACCGGCTTCACCAATGCCGATCTCACGGTGGCCAACGGCACGTTGAGCAACGTGTCGTCGGCCGACGGCGGCGTCACCTGGACGGCCACCCTCACGCCCACGGCCGGCGTCACCGGTGCGAGCAACCTCGTCACGCTCGACAACACCGGCGTGACCGATGCCGCCGGCAACAGCGGCATCGGCACCACCGACTCCAACAACTACGCCATCGACGGCCAGGCGCCCACCGTCACCTCGGTGGTTGTGCCCGCCAACGGCAGCTACGTGGCGGGCCAGAACCTCGACTTCACCGTCAACCTGAGTGAAGCCGTCGTCGTCGACACCACTGGCGGCACCCCGCGCATCGCCGTCACGCTGGACACCGGCGGCACCGCCTATGCGAGCTACCTTGCCGGCTCGGGCTCGAGCGCCCTCACCTTCCGCTTGACCGTGACCAGCGGACAACTCGACAGCAACGGCATCACCGTGGCGTCAGCGCTCGACCCGAACGGCGCCACCCTGCGCGACAGCGCGGGCAACGCGACGGTCAACTCGCTCAGCGGCATCGGCACCACCACCGGCGTGCTGGTCGACGCCGTCGTGCCCACCGTCATCAGCGTGGGCGTACCGGCCAGTGGCCCCTACAACGCCGGCGACGTGCTCAGCTTCACCGTATCCACCAGCGAAACGGTCACCGTCAACACCGCGGGCGGCACCCCGCGCCTGGCGCTCGACATGGGCGGCACCACCGTCTACGCAGACTACGCATCCGGTTCAGGCAGCGCTGCGCTGCTGTTCCGGTACACCGTGCAGCCCGGCGACACAGACGCCAACGGCATCGCCGTCAACGGCTTGCAGGGCAACGGCGGCACGCTACGCGATGCAGCAGGCAACGACCTGGCCCCGGCGCTCCACGGCGTCGCCGACAGCGCCGGCGTGATCGTTGACACCACCGGCCCGCTGGCCAGCGTCATCGTGCGGGCCGGCAGCAGCCCAACCGCGGCCGGCTCGGCACAGTTCACGCTGAGCTTCTCCGAAGCAGTGACCGGCGTGGATGTCTCCCACTTTTCGCTCACCTTCACCGGCAGCGCGCAGGGCAGCATCGCCACGCTGACGCAGGTCGATGCGCAGACCTACACCGTGGTGGTGTCCGGCCTGGCCGGCGAAGGCACGGTGCAGCTCGCGCTCAACCCCTCCGGCACCGCCATCAGCGATGCCGCAGGCAATGCCCTGCAGGCGGGCCTCGCCGGCGAGGCTTACGCGCTGCGCCCGATCTCGGCAACGCCGCCGCCGGTGATCACGCCGCCACCGGTCGAGGCACCACCGCCGCCACCCATCGTCAGCGCACCTTCGTTGCCGCCGGTCACGCTGTCGCCCACCGACCCCATCACGCCGATCAGCACGCCCACGCTCACGCCCACGGCGGCCCCGGGCGACACGGTGGTCGTCGTCGCTGGCAACCCCTTCAGCCCCGACCCGCTCGCACCGCCGAGCATCGCCCCGGCGCCGGCCGCCCCTGCGAATGCGCGCGGTGGCTTCATCGAGGTGAGCGCATCTTTGGGCTCCGGTCTGCAGGCCATGCCCGACATCGGTAGCTTCAGTGCGCCCGCAGGACAGGCGGTCAACATCGCCCTGCCGGACGCGACTTTCGTGCACAGCGATCGCAGCGTGCAGGTATCGGTCGAGGTACGTCTGGCCGATGGGCGGCCGCTGCCAGCCTGGCTCAAGTTCGACCCGGTTACCGGAACGATCTCGGGCCAGCCGCCGCGCGGCCTGAGCCAGCGGCTGGCCATCGAGGTCATCGCCCGCGACAGCAAGGGCAATCGCGCCACCTCGCATCTCGAGATCAATGTCAAGGCGGCACCCGCCGCACCGGCGCCGCGCCCGTCGCCCGGCCCCCAATCGCTGCTGGAGCAGCCGGGCCCCGATGGCGCGAGCCTCGATTTCACGGCCCTGCCCGGCGACCTGCCGGCCCACGGCGCGGGCCGCCCGGGTCTGGCCGCCCAGTTCGACCGTTACGGCTCGGCCGCCCGCCAGGCCGAGCGCGATGCGTTGCTGGCCCATGCCCGTGCAACCTCCGAAGCGGCCAGCTGAACCCTCTTCATACGACCCCACCTGAACAACAACGGCACCCAAGGAGACCATCCTTTGAGCTCGAACCGCTACCGTCTTCCCGCCCGGGCACTGCTGGCCTGCCTCATCGCTGCAGCCTTCGCCGGCTGCGCCGTCCAACCCAAGGCCTTCACCCCTGCGGAGCGCCAGGCCAGCGTCACGGCCAATCGCGCCGCCATGTTCGCGGCGCAGGAGCCGGTGCAAGGCGCCATCACGCTGGAAGAGGCAATGGCGCGGGCGATCAAGTACAACCTCGACCACCGCCTCAAGCTGATGGAAGAAGCCGTGTCGCAGCGCCAGCTCGACCTCTCCCGCACCGAGCTGCTGCCCAAGCTCGTGGCCCAGGCGGGCTACACCACGCGCGACAACGAACTGGCTTCGTCGTCGCGCGACGTGTCGACGGGCGCACAGTCCCTCGCCCCGTCCGCCTCGAGCGACCGTGACCGCCGCTCGGCCGATCTCGGTCTGTCGTGGAACGTGCTCGACTTCGGCGTGAGCTACTACCAGGCCCAGCAGCATGCCGACCGCTACCTCGTGGCACAGGAGCGCCGCCGCAAGGTGCTGCACCTGTTGATGCAGCAGACCCGCCAGGCGTATTGGCAGGCGGTGGGGGCGCAGCAGCTCGACAGCAAGATCGAGCCGGTGCTGCAGCAGGCCCGCTCCGCCCTGGCCGACTCGCGCAAGGTAGAAGTCGAGCGACTGCGTTCCCCGCTCGAAGCGCTGACCTACCAGCGCCAGCTGCTCGACATCGTGCGCCAGCTCGAAGCCGTGCGCGACGAACTGCAGCAAGCCAAGCCGCGCCTGGCGTCGGTGATGAACCTGGAGCCCGGGCAGCCCTTCAGCGTGGTGCCCAGCGACGCGCTCAACGCGCCGCAAGTGAGCCTGCCCACAAGCCGAATGGAAGAGACCGCGCTGCTGAAGCGCCCCGAGCTCGTCGAGGCCCAGTACAACGCGCGCATCGGCCTGCTGGAAACGCGCAAGGCCATGGCCCGGCTTCTGCCAGGCATCGAGGTCAATCTTGGCGGCCACTACGACAGCAACAGCTATCTCGTGAACAACCAGTGGTCGGGCGCCGGCCTGCGGGTCAGCTGGAACCTGCTCAACGTACTGAACGCCGACAAGATCCGCGGTCTGGCCGAGGCGCAGGCCGAGGTGGCGCACCAGCAGCACCTGGCACTCAACATGGCGGTGCTGACGCAGGTCCACGTGGCCCACCTCGAATACCTCGCCCGCCTGCGCCAGTACGAAATGACGCAGGACATGTACTCGGTGGAGCAGCGCATCCTGCAATACACACGCAACGCCGCCTCGGCCAGCCTGCAGGGCAAGCTTGAGGAGATCCGCGCCGCGGCCACCGCCATGATGGCGGAGCTGCGCCTGTACCAGAGCTACGGCTCGCTCCAGGGCGCCTACGGCCAGGTGATTGCGACACTGGGTCTCGACCCGCTGCCGCAATCGGTGACCGGACACGATCTCAAGACACTCGGCGAAGCCGTGCGCTCATCCGAGGCCGCGTGGGTAAAGACCGTGAACCCGGGGGCCGGCACTTGAATCTGACACAAGCCTTCGCTGTCGCGGCAGGCTCCGCCCTGCTCGCCTGCGCATCGGGCGCCTTCTCACAGGCGGCAGCCGCCGGTGGCAACGCCTCGCTGCTTGCCGACAAAGACGGCCGCATCCGCACGCAGCTCAGCTCGCGCAATGCCGTCACCATCTCGAGTGAGCTGGCCGCGCGCATCGCCACCTTGTCGCTGCACGAGGGCGATGCGTTCCGCACCGGTCAGCTCCTGGTGGGCTTCGACTGTTCGCTCTACCACTCGCAGCTGCGCAAGGCCGAAGCGAGCATCGAGGCAGCCAACGCCCTGGTGCAATCGAACCTGCGTCTGGCCGAGCTCAACTCCATCGGCAAGTTCGAGGTGCAGCAGGCCCAGGCCAAGCTGAAGGAAGCACAGGCCGAAGCTGCCACCACCCGCACGGTGGTCAGCCGCTGCGCCATCAATGCCCCGTTCAATGGTCGCGTGGCCAAACGTCTTGCGGCGGCGCACCAGTACGTGTCGACCGGCACACCCTTGCTCGAGATCCTGGAGACCGGCCAGCTCGAAGTGCAGATGATCGTGCCCTCGAAATGGCTGGCCTGGCTCAAACCGGGCGTGACCTTCAACGTCGAGGTCGAAGAGCTGGCGAAGACCTTCCCCGCCAAGGTCAAGCGCCTGGGTGCACAGATCGACCCGGTCAGCCAGTCGGTGGCCGTGGTCGGAGTGATCGATGGCAACCACCCGCAGCTGCTGCCGGGCATGAGCGGCTGGGCCACCTACCCACAACGCAAGTGAAGGCCGAAGCCTCGCCGGCCCAGCCCCTGCTCACGCTGCTGCAGCTCGGCCGCCGTGCACGCGCGGCCAGCGATCTCGCGGCGCTCGGCTTCATCGCGGTCAACGAGACGCTCCAGCTCCTGCCCTACCGGCAGGCGGCTCTCTGGATCGAGCTCGGTCTGCCGCGTGTGGCGGCCGTGTCGGGCCTGCCTCAGCCCGACCCGGGCGCGCCCTACGTGCAGTGGCTCGGCAGCGTGTGTCGCCACCTGGCGAAGGCGCGGGCCGAGGGGGGGCTCGTCGACGTGGCATCCCTGCCTGCACCGCTGCAAGCGGAATGGCCCCAGTGGCTGCCCGCCCATGCCGTGTGGCTGCCCCTGCAGCGAGAGGAGCAGCTCTACGGCGGGCTTCTGCTCGCACGCGAAGACGACTTGCGCGACAGCGACATCGCCTTGCTCAAGGAGCTGGCCGATGTGTACGGCCACGCCCTCGCCAGTTTTCGACCGCGCCAGCACGGGCTCGACCTGACCATCGGCTGGCTGCGCACCCGGCGCGCGCAGCGCCGCCTGCTGATCGCGCTCGGTCTCGTGTGCCTGGCGCCGATCCGCGTGAGCGTGGTGGCCGGCGCCGAGGTGCTGCCCAAGGACCCTTTCCTCGTGCGTGCGCCGCTTGATGGCGTGATCGAACGCTTCGACGTACGGCCCAACCAGGCGGTGAAGGCTGGCGATGCCTTGTTCAGCCTCGACACCACCGCCCTGCGCACGCGCTACGAGGTGGCTCGCAAGGCCTACGACACCGCACAGGAGGAGTACCGCCAGTCGGCCCAGGCGGCGGTGACCAGCGACAAGAACCGCACCGACATCGCCCTGCGCCGCGGCCAGTTGCAGGAAAAGCAGGTCGAGCTCGACTACACCTCGGGTCAGCTCCAGCGCGTGCAGGTGAAGGCCGAACGCGACGGCATCGCGGTGTTCGCCGATGCGAATGACTGGCTGGGCAAGGCCGTGGCGGTTGGCGAGCGCATTCTGGTCGTGGCCGACCCCGCGAAGGTGGAGCTTGCCGTGCACCTGCCGGCCGCCGACCACCTTGATGTCGCGCCCGGTGACGTGCTAACGCTCTACCCGCAGGGTTCGCCGCTTGCGTCGTTCGATGCGCGAGTGGCCAGCGTCGCCTATCGCGCCGAACCCACGCCCGGGGGCTATCTCGCCTATCGCATCAAGGCCGACTTCGAGCCTGGTGCCGCGGCCCCGCGCATCGGCCAGCTCGGCACGGCCCGGGTGCGTGGCCCGTGGGCCCCGCTCGTGTACGTGATGCTGCGCCGCCCGCTGGTGGCCGTGCGGCAGTGGCTGGGATGGTGAGCTCCGACATGCTGCCCCCGCTGCGGCAGGATCTCGCCCTGCACGCCGGGCCGGCCGCGACCGACGGGTCGCCCACCTGGACGCTGCACGACCCGGCGGCCAACCGCTTCTACGAGCTGCGATGGGCCGCATTCGAAGTGCTCTCGCGCTGGTCGCTCGGCAGCGCCCAGCGTGTGCTCGACGCCATCCGGCGCGAGACCACGCTGCAACTCGGCGAGGCCGATCTCGACGGACTGCTGCGCATGCTCGCCCACAACCACTTGCTGCTGGCGCACAGCGCAGAAGACTCCGAGCGCCTGCGCCGGGTGGTGGCCTCACGCCGGCTGGGACCGTGGCATTGGCTGCTCAAAAACTACCTCTTCTTCCGCCTGCCCCTGCTGAGGCCGATGCCCTGGCTGCAACGCCTGGCCCCGTACGTGCGTTGGGCCTACACCCCGGGTTTCTGGGCCGGGGTCGCGCTCGTGGCGGTGCTCGGGCTGGGTCTGGCCTCGCGCCGATGGGACGAATTCACCCACACCTTTGCCGCCTACGCGAGCTGGAGCGGGGCGCTGTCCATCGCGCTCGCCCTCACCCTGGCCAAGGTGCTGCACGAGCTCGGGCATGCCTTCACCGCGCAGCGCCACGGCTGCCGTGTGCCCACCATGGGCGTGGCCTTCCTGGTCATGTGGCCGGTTCTCTACACCGACACGAACGAAGCCTGGAAGCTCGCCTCGCGCCGCCAGCGCCTGGCCATCGGTGCCGCCGGCATGCTGAGCGAGTTGGCGCTGGCGGCCATCGCCACGCTTGCGTGGGCACTGCTACCCGAGACCGACACCTGGGGACCGGTGCGCGCAGGCGCCTTCCTGCTCGCGACCAGCACCTGGCTGATCACCTTGGCCATCAATGCCAGCCCCTTCATGCGATTCGACGGCTACTTCCTGCTGTCCGATGCAATCAACATGCCCAACCTGCACGAGCGCGCCTTCGCCTTCGGTCGCTGGTGGCTGCGCGAGCGCCTCTTTGGCTGGGGAGACGACGTGCCCGAACGCGTGCCCCCGGCGCGGCAGCGCTTTCTGGTGGCCTTCGCGATGGCCACCTGGCTCTACCGCCTGGTGTTGTTCGTGGGCATCGCGTTGCTCGTATACCACCTGTTCTTCAAGGCACTGGGCGTGCTGTTGATGGCGGTGGAACTCGGGTGGTTCATCGTGATGCCGGTGCTGCGCGAGTTGAAGGTGTGGTGGGCGCGCCGCGACGCGTTGCACTGGAACCGCGCCACGCGGCGCCTGGCCATGCTGCTGGGCGGCATTGCCCTCGTGCTGTTGTGGCCCTGGCAGTCCGCGGTGCGCGCGCCGGCAGTGCTCGGCGCCCAGCAGGCGCAGGGCCTGTATGCGCCCCACGCGGCCCAGGTGGTGGGGCCGCTGCCGGAAGTGGGCCGCAGCCTACGCCGCGGCGAACTCCTGCTGAATCTTCATTCACCTGAACTCGACACGCGTCTTGCACTTGCCCGTGCGCGCGAGCAGGAGTTGCAATGGCAGCTTGCTCAGCAGCCTTTCGACAGCCGCCTGATGGAAGCCGGCCCTGCCTTGCGCAGCCGCTGGGAAGCCTCGCGGGAAGAGGTTGCCGGCCTGCAACGCGAGCTGCAGCGCCTGAGCCTCGCCATGCCCTTTTATGGTGTCGTGCTCGAAGTGTCGAGCGACGCGATGAACGGCACCTGGGTCACCGCCGGGGAGAAGCTATTGCAGGTCGTCGGCCCGGTCGGGGTCAAGGTCGACGCCTTCGTCGACGAAACGCAGCTGCAACGCGTGGGCGAACACAGCAGCGGCGTCTTCATCCCCGACACGGCCGAGCAGGCCCGGGTGAACTGCAAGGCCGCCACGGTCGATGCGGTGCAGCTGAGTCAGCTCGACCAGGGTGCGCTGGCTGTGGCAAGCGTGTACGGCGGCAAGGTGTCCGCACAGCGCCGCAACGATGGCCGTGTGTTGCCGCTGCAACCCACCTTCCGCGTGCGCCTGAGTGACTGCGACCTCACTGTGGCCCCGCGGTCCGAGACCGTCGGCATGGTCCTGCTGCAGGGCGAGCGCCGCTCGTGGGCCACCGACGGGTTGCGCTGGATCGCCGACCTGCTGCACCGCGAAACTGCCCTCTGAGTCCGGGCGAATCCTGAACGGCCGAATTCGACACCAACGCCTGTAAGTCCCTGATCTATATAGGACGAGCCCTTCGGCCTGCCACTACAAGAGGGACTTTTGAGCGTCGTTGGTGGATTTTTGGTGTTGAGCGCGGCCAGGACTTCGGCCTGATCGGGGGTGATGGTGGAGAGTCCTACGACCTAAGATTCAAGCTCGATGTCCTGAGCGGATGAGGGCCGATGGCCTGTCGTGTCGGCAAGCCGGGGCTCTCTTCAACGTTCGTCGCTTCGACACCATCGCCGAGTGGGAGCGCGCTTACAGCAGGGATGGAATCGCTGGTCTGATGCCGCATCAACCTAAACGCCGAGCACTGACGCCGCCCGACATTGCCGTCGAGCCGTTGCCAGATTCAGGAAGCCTGAACGAGCCGAGCCGACAAGCGCTGCTCGATGAACTCGAAGCCCTCCGAACGGAGAACGCCTACCTAAAAAAATTAAGGCCTTAGTTCAGGCTCAAACGAAGTCAGCGCCAAGCAAAAAGGCGCAAGTCGTGATTGAGCTAAGGCCGCAGCTTCCTCTTCCTTTGCTGCTCTGCGCAGCGGGCCTTGCGAGGAGCACGTTCTACTACCAGCAGGCGTCGTTGAAGGGCGCTGACAAGTACGCCGTAAGCGGTCAATTACCGGCGTCCTTGAGTCGCCATCGTCGAGCTGACAGTCTTCGTTCCCACTTAACAAGTGAAGTGGGGACGTATGTCGGTCGATCTGGATGCCCTGAGACGGCGCCTCGTGCTGCGTCACAAGCCGGGTGGGCGCTGCGTGTACGACAAGGCGGCCAAGGCCGAGTTCGTCGAGCTGTGCTTGCAGCCGGGAGTCTCGGTGGCGCGCCTTGCGCGCGAGTTCGGCATCAATACCAACCAGGTCGCACGCTGGATACGTGATCACGGTGAGCTGCGCAAGCGTGCATCTGTCGCGCGCCCCGCTCCTGCGGCCTCGCCCTTCGTCGCAGTGCCGGTGCTCAGGGCGCCGGCCGAGCGTGTCGTGCGCGAAGTCGATGACACGAACGACATGAGCCTGCAGGCCAGGTTGCCCAACGGCGTGACGGTCGAACTGCGCGGCTTCGGCCTGCGTCAGCTGGCGGAGGTGGTCCAGATGCTGGGGAGGCTGGCGTGTTCCGCTTCGACGAGCATCTGAAGGTCTATCTGCACCGCGCGCCCGTGGACTTCCGGCTGAGCATCAACGGCCTGGCCGCCCTCGTGCAGCAAGCCCTCGGCCTGGACCCGTTCGCCGCCTGCGTGTACGTGTTCAGCAACCGGCGTCGCAACCGCGTGAAGATCCTCGGCTGGGACCGCAACGGCTTCTGGCTGCTGCTCAAGCGGCTGGAGGAAGACCGCTTCATCTGGCCCAGCGAGACGACGGTGCCGACACTGACGGTGGAGCAATTGCACTGGCTGCTGCAGGGCATCGACATCGGCGCCGTGCAGCGCCACCCACAGCGCGTGTACCAGCACGCCGGCTGAGAACACCAGCGCTGGAATGCGCCATTGCGGCTGATCCGAATGGTGCTGCGCAGATGGGGCGGACACACTGGTGCCTGATGGTCCACATGCCCACGCCCGAGGTAGTCATCGCATTGCAGCAGGCGCTGGCCCAGGCGCTCGAGCGCAATGAATCGCTGGCCGGCGAGCTGCGTGTGACGCGCGCCGAGCGGGACTTGCTCAAGGAGAAGCTAGCCAAGTTCACGCGTCAGCTGTTCGCCGCGAGCAGCGAGGCTGCGGTCCTGCAGAAGGACATGTTCTTCAACGAGGCTGAGGACCTCGGCGCGCAGGCCGAGCCCGCAGCAGAAGAGAGCAACGACGACAGCGACAAGATCGACGTCCCCGGCCACAAGCGGGCCAAGCGTGGCCGCAAGCCGCTGGACCCGGCGCTGCCGCGCGAGGTGATCCGCCATGAGCTGCCCGAGGACCAGCGCGTGTGCCCGCACGACGGCGCCCGCTTGAGCGAGATCGGCGTCGAAGCCAGCGAACAGCTGGACATCATCCCGCAGCAGGTGCGCGTCATCCGGCACGAGCGCGTCAAGTACGCCTGCCCGTGCTGCGACGCCGGCATACGGCTGGCCCCGCGCCCCGCGCAGATCATCCCCAGAGGCCTCTTCACCGAGAGCGCCCTGGCCTGGATCGCCACCTCCAAGTACCTGGACGGCCTGCCGCTGTACCGCCAGGCCGTGCTGCTGGGCCGCTTCGGCGGCACCGACATCGCGCGCAACACCGTGGCCGGCGGCATGGTGCGCGTAGGCCAGGCCGTGCAGCCGGTGATCAACCTGCTGCGTGACTTGCTGTTGGACGCACCTCTGGTGTTCGGCGACGAGACCGAGCTGCAGGTGCTCAAGGAGCCCGGACGCAGTGCCCAGGTCAAGAGCTTCATCTGGGCGCAGATGACCGACGGCAGCGGCCGTGACGGCACGGGGCCGCCGATCCGGCTGTTCGCCTACTCACCGAGTCGCTCGACGAAGACGGCAATGGCGCTGTATGCCGGCATCCGTCCGGATGCCGTGCTGATGACCGACGGCTACGAGGTCTACGACACCGTGGCCGAGACGCACCAGCTCGTGCACCTGGCCTGTTGGACGCACTGCCGGAGGTACTTCATCGAAGCGTTGCAGGCCTTGCCCAAGGACCAGCGCGGGCCGACCCAGCTCGCCGCGCGCTTCATCGCGCTCATCGGCCAGCTGTACCACGTCGAGGCCGAGGCTCGGCGCGACGGCGTCGACACGGATGAGCTGAAGCGACGGCGCGAGCAGCACAGCGTCCCTGTGTTGGCCAACATCGAGGCGCTGCTGCTGGCCAACCTGCACGGCGTCCTGCCCAAGAGCCTGCTGGGGCAAGCGCTGCACTACCTGTCCTCGCAGTGGAGCAAGCTCAAGCGGTATGTCGAGGATGGTCGCTACAGCATCGACAACAACGCGCAGGAGAACGCCATCAGGCCGTTCTGCGTGGGCCGGCGCAACTGGCTGTTCGCCGACACGGTGCATGGCGCCAACGCCAGCGCCAACCTGTACTCGCTGCTGCAGACCTGCAGCGTCAACGGCATCGACGGCTACCGCTACCTGCGGCCCCCCCCCGCGTCAGAATAGTTGTCGCCTCCATAGATCAATCCAGGGGGCGGCGATGAAGGACGGAATTGGCTCGATACGGACAGGCATTCATGGACAAGGCGGTGGCGAGGTTGCTGCCGCCGGAGAGCGCACCACTGGAA